>NZ_JBGLYK010000132.1:0-15864 GCF_047304025.1 Pseudomonas sp. Pseusp97
GGGGGCGTGGTGCTCCCGGGCGGCTCGCTTGTTTTGGTTGGGGTCGGTGGGCTCCACCCCTGGGTGGGGGGGGGGGGTGTCCCCCCCCCCCCCCGCTCCTACAATCAAATACAGCGTTGGGGGCAACTCACTCCCGCTCCATCCCCGCCCAATCCGTCCCGTTCACCAGCACATCGCTCAGTGCCTGGGCGGCGCTGGAGAGCTTGTGCTCCGCCAGGCAGAACAGCCCCACCCGGCGCTCGATGCGCGGGTCTTCGAGCGCGACGCAGCGCGCCCCCAGCTCTTCCATCTGCTGTCGGCACAGCCGCGGCACGGCGCTGACGCCAAGCCCCTCGGCGACCATCCGGCCCACGGTCACAAGCTGATGGCTCTCGAATGCCACCGGCAGCCGCCCCTGCAGCTGGTCCTCCAGCAGCAGGCGTACGGCCGACGGGCGTTGCAGGGTGATGAAATGGTCTTCCAGCAACTGCTCCCAGGTGATCCGGGGTTCGTTCGCCAGTGCCGAATCCGCCGGCAGCACGGCGACGAAACGGTCGGTGTAGAAAGGCGTGAAAGTCAGTCCGTCGAGGCTGTCCGGCTCCAGGGCGATGCCCAGTTCCACCCGATGGTTGCGCACCATCTCCAGCACCTGCTCGTTGATCACATCGTGCACCGCCACGTTCACCTTCGGATGGCGGTCGCGGAAGGCGCGCAGGACGGCAGGCAGCAGGTTGCCGGCAAAGGAGGGCATCGCAGCAATGGAGACCCTGCCCAGTTGCAGCGTGAAGTGCTGATGCATCACTTCCTCGGCGTTGTCCCAGTCCGCCAGCAGGCGGCGCGCCAGGGGTAGCAGCGTCTCGCCTTCGGGCGTCAGTGCCACGCTGCGGGTGGTGCGCACCAGCAACTGGCCGCCCAGGGATTCCTCCAGGCTCTTGATCGCCAGGCTCAGCGCCGGCTGAGACAGGTGCAGGCGCTCGCAGGCCTGGGCGAAGCTCAGGCTCTGGGCGACGGCGAGGAAGGCACGCAGTTGCTTGACGGTCATATTGATAAGCAAACCAGATCAATCGATTGGAAAAACAAACTTAACAAATCAGTCCGAGCCGGTGAAGCTGCAGACGCTCTCTGACCGATGGGTCGGACATTCCAAATACAAGAGGCAGCAGCAACATGGCAGGACTCGACAAGCGTGTAGGCAGTTACGAGGAAGCCCTCGCCGGGCTCACCGACGACATGACGGTACTGGCGGGCGGATTCGGTATCTGCGGCATCCCGGAAAACCTCATTGCGCAGATCCGCAAGCTGGGCGTGAAGGGCCTGACCGTGGTCTCCAACAACTGCGGCATCGACGGCTTCGGCCTCGGCGTACTGCTGGAGGACCGTCAGATCCGCAAGATGATCGCTTCCTACGTCGGCGAGAACGCGCTGTTCGAGCAGCAGCTGCTGTCCGGTGAACTGGAGGTCGAGCTGACCCCGCAGGGCACCCTGGCGGAAAAACTTCGCGCTGGCGGCGCCGGCATCCCGGCCTTCTTCACCGCCACCGGCTACGGCACCCCGGTCGCCGAGGGCAAGGAAGTGCGCGAGTTCGACGGCCGCCACTACGTGATGGAGCGCGCCATCACCGGCGACTTCGCCATCGTCAAGGGCTGGAAGGCCGACCACTACGGCAACGTCATCTATCGCCACACCGCGCAGAACTTCAATCCGGTAGTCGCCACCGCGGGCCGTATCACGGTCGTCGAGGTGGAGGAGATCGTCGAGCCGGGTGAACTGGACCCGACCCAGATCCACACCCCCGGCATCTACGTCGACCGCATCATCCAGGGAACCTTCGAGAAGCGCATCGAAAAGCGCACCGTGCGTTCCTGAGCCCACCGGACAAGAGAGACAAGAAGATGGCATTGACCCGCGAACAGATGGCTCAGCGCGTGGCGCGCGAGCTGCAGGACGGCTTCTACGTGAACCTGGGCATCGGCATCCCGACCCTGGTCGCCAACTACGTGCCCGAAGGCATGGAAGTGATGCTGCAATCGGAGAACGGCCTGCTCGGCATGGGCGCGTTCCCCACCGAAGACGCCGTCGACGCCGACATGATCAACGCCGGCAAGCAGACCGTGACTGCCGTGAAGGGCGCGTCGATTTTCTCCTCCGCCGAATCCTTCGCGATGATCCGTGGCGGCCACGTCGACCTCACCGTGCTCGGCGCCTTCGAGGTGGACGTGCAGGGCAACATCGCCTCCTGGATGATCCCCGGCAAGCTGGTGAAAGGCATGGGCGGCGCCATGGACCTGGTGGCCGGCGCGGACAACATCATCGTCACCATGACCCACGCCTCGAAAGACGGCGAATCCAAGCTGCTGGAGCGCTGCTCGCTGCCGCTGACCGGCGCCGGCTGCATCCGCAAGGTGCTGACCGACCTGGCCTACCTGGAGATCGAGAACGGCGCCTTCATCCTGCGCGAGACCGCGCCGGGCGTGAGTGTCGCCGAGATCGCCGAGAAGACCGCCGGCCGCCTGATCGTGCCGGACGATGTGAAGGAAATGACCTTCTGATCCCGTTCTCCCTGTAGGAGCGAGCTTGCTCGCGAACCCGCCCGGACTCCGGGGCAAGAGCGTTTGCGAGCAAGCTCGCTCCTACAGGGGCAAAAGCCAGCTTCGGAGCCCCCAGATGCAAGACGTAGTCATTGTCGCCGCCACCCGCACCGCCATCGGCGCCTTCCAGGGCAGCCTGGCGAACATTCCCGCCCATGAACTGGGCAGCCTGGTCATCCGCTCGCTGCTCGAACGCAGCGGCGTGAAGGCCGAGCAGATCGACGAAGTCATCCTCGGCCAGGTGCTCACCGCCGGCGCCGGGCAGAACCCCGCGCGCCAGGCCGCCATCGGCGCCGGCCTGCCGGTGGAAGTGCCGTCGATGACCATCAACAAGCTCTGCGGCTCCGGCCTGAAGGCGCTGTTCCTTGGCGTCCAGGCGATCCGCTGCGGCGATGCCGACGCGATCATCGCCGGCGGCCAGGAGAGCATGAGCCTCGCGCCCTACGTGCTGCCCAAGGCCCGTACCGGCCTGCGCATGGGCCATGCCGAGCTGCAGGACACCCTGCTGCGCGACGGCCTGATCGACGCCTTCAACGACTACCACATGGGCATCACCGCCGAGAACCTGGCCGAGAAGTTCGGCATCAGCCGCGAGGCGCAGGACGCCTTCGCCGCGCAGTCGCAGCTCAAGGCCGCGTCGGCCATCGAGGCCGGCCGCTTCAAGGATGAGATCACCCCGGTGCTGATTCCCCAGCGCAAGGGCGAGCCGCTGTCCTTCGACACCGACGAGCAGCCGCGCGCCGGCACCACCGCCGAGTCGTTGGCCAAGCTCAAACCAGCCTTCAAGAAGGACGGCACCGTCACCGCTGGCAACGCTTCCACCCTCAACGATGGCGCCGCTGCGGTGCTGCTGATGAGCGCCGAGCGCGCACGCAGTCTGAACCTGCCGGTGCTGGCGCGCATCCAAGCCTATGCGAGCAGTGGCGTCGACCCGTCGATCATGGGCATCGCCCCGGTGACCGCGACCCGTCTCTGCCTGGAGAAGGCCGGCTGGAGCCTCGACGAGGTCGAACTGATCGAAGCCAACGAAGCCTTCGCCGCGCAGGCCCTGTCGGTCGGCAAGGAACTGGGCTGGAATGCCGAGAAGGTCAACGTCAACGGCGGCGCCGTCGCCCTTGGCCACCCGATCGGTGCATCGGGCGCCCGCGTGCTGGTGACGCTGCTCCACGAAATGCTCCGCCGCGATGCGAAAAAGGGCCTGGCGACCCTGTGCATCGGCGGCGGCCAGGGTGTGGCGATGGCCCTGCTCCGGGATTGAAGGAGCGGGACCGAGACCATTCGACCAACGATTGATTGGCGAGCGCCGGCCGGCATGTAGCAATGCCGTACCGGCAGGCGGGATGGTGGGTGGGCACACCGACAGACGAACATCCCGCCGCGGTTTTCGACGTCCCCCGGCGTCGGCAAACCCTTGCGTCACCGCTCGGCCCCACGCAGGCCGGGCGGTTTTTCATTCCAGGACGGGAATTGCCACCAGCCCCGTTCGACGATGAGCCATTACAAGAACAACGAGGTAGACCATTATGACTTCCCCCGTGCACACCCCTGGAACCGCCGTGCAGGACAGCCGCTCGGCGCGCTTCGCCATGGCCTGTTCCAACTGGGCCGAGCGCTGGTTCCCCGATTCCTGGGTCTTCGCCGCACTCGCGGTGCTGATCGTCAGCGTCGCCGCGCTGGCCATCGGAGCGCCGGCCACCGAAACCGCCAAGGCCTTCGGTGACGGCTTCTGGAGCCTGATTCCCTTCACCATGCAGATGGCCTTCGTGGTCATCGGCGGCTATGTGGTTGCCAGCTCCGGCCCGGCTTCCAAGCTCATCGACCTGTTCGCCCGCGTGCCGAAGAACGGCCGCTCGGCGGTCGCCTGGGTCGCGGTGATTTCCATGGTCGCCTCGCTGCTCAACTGGGGCCTGTCCCTGGTGTTCGGCGGCCTGCTGGTTCGCGCCCTGGCGCGTCGCGAAGACCTGAAGATGGACTATCGCGCCGCCGGCGCCGCCGCCTACCTGGGCCTGGGCGCCGTGTGGGCGCTGGGTCTGTCATCCTCCGCCGCGCAGCTGCAGGCCAACCCGGCCAGCCTGCCGCCGTCGATCCTGGCGATCACCGGCGTCATCCCGTTCACCGAGACCATCTTCCTCTGGCAGTCCGGCGTGATGCTGCTGGCGCTGGTGCTGGTGTCGCTGGTCATCGCCTACATGACTGCTCCCGGCGCGGCCAGTGCGCGTGACGCCAAGGCCTGCGGTGTGGACGTGAGCTTCACCCCGCCGAGCGCGCCGAAGGCCACCCGCCCGGGCGAATGGCTGGAGCACAGCCCGCTGCTGATCCTCATGCTGGTCGCCCTGGCCGCTGGCTGGCTGGTCCACGAGTTCAGCACCAAGCCTGCGATCACTGCGATCTCCGGGCTGAATACCTACAACCTGCTGTTCCTCATGGTGGGCGCGCTGCTGCACTGGCGCCCGCGCAACTTCCTCGACGCCGTCGCGCGCGCCGTGCCGACCACCACCGGGGTGCTGATCCAGTTCCCGCTGTACGGCTCGATCGCTGCGATCCTGACCACCGTGAAGGGCGGCGACGGTTCCACCATCGCCCACCACATCTCCACCTTCTTCGTGCAGATCGCTTCCCATGACACCTACGCGCTGCTGATGGGCGTGTACTCGGCGGTTCTGGGCTTCTTCATCCCGTCCGGCGGAGGCAAGTGGATCATCGAGGCGCCCTACGTGATGCAGGTCGCCAACGAACTGCAATACCACCTCGGCTGGGCGGTGCAGATCTACAACGCCGCCGAGGCGCTGCCGAACCTGATCAACCCGTTCTACATGCTGCCGCTGCTGGGCGTGCTGGGTCTGAAGGCCCGCGACCTGATCGGCTTCAGCTTCGTCCAGCTGCTCATCCATGTGCCCCTGGTGCTGTTCCAGCTCTGGGCGCTGGGCACCACCCTGCAGTACCTGCCGCCGGTCCAGCCGTAACCACGCATTCGGCCCTGACGGCAAAAAGCCCGGATGTCTCGCGACATCCGGGCTTTATCTTTTTCGATGCAGGGTCAGCCCCGGCTGGCTTGCACTGGTCCGAGCGCGCGGCCGTCCAGGTGTTCGCCGCTGAGCTGCGCGGCGTCCTGGTCGAACACCTCGCGCAGCCAGTCGCTGACCGCCTGGAAGCGCCCGATGCGACCGGCATCGCGGTGGGCCAGCAGCCAGATTTCCCGCACGACCACCGCACCGGAGAGGCGCACCAGGCCCTCGCGTTCGCCGAGGAAGCAGGGCAGCAGCGCCATGCCCAGGCCGCTTTCGCAGGCGTGGATCAGCGTGGTCACGCTGCTCGCGCGCAGGGCGTAATTGGCATCGGGGACGCAGCGCCGCAGCCAGCACATCTCCGGGGTGTCATCGAGGTCTTCGCCGTAGCCCAGCCAGGGTTGCTGCGGCCATTGTTCGGCCGGGACCTGGGCGAAGGGTCTGGCGGCGTAGATGGCGAAACCGATGTCGGCGACCTTGCGCATCACCAGCGCTGCGTCTTCCGCCGGGCGCGCCAGGCGCAGGGCGAAGTCGGCTTCGCGGCGGGTGAAGGACAGCGCGCGGTTTGCCGGGATCAGCTGCAATTGCAGGTTGGGGTAGGTACGCGCCAGCTGCGGCATGTGCTGCACCAGCCAGTGGCTGAAGAGGAAGTCCACCGCGGTGATGCGCACCGAGCCGCTGATGGCGCTGGCTTCGTTGCGCGTCTCCAGCAGCATGCTCTGCACGTCACCGAGGATGCGCTCGGCATAGCCGAGGAAGGCCGTGCCGGCATCGGTGGCCTTGTAGCCCGCGTTGTCGCGGATGAAAAGGCGGGTCTGCAGCGCACTTTCCGCCGCCACCAGGCGCCGGCTCATGGTCGAGGGGTCGACGCCCAGCGCGCGGCCGGCGGCGCTCATGCTGCCGTGGCGGGCGAGGGCGAGGAGGATCGGGATGTCGTTCCAGTCGAAATTCACGGCGATGTCCTCGCGGGCTTCAGAAATGCACGTCCGCAGCCGGGATGACCTTGGCGCGCTTGCCGAAGCTGCTGATGCTGCCCAGTACCGCGTTGTGGTGCGCGCTGATCTGCGCGGCGCTGAGCACGGCATTGTCGAGGGTGGAGTGGGCGTCGCCCACCAGCGTAACCGCATAGCCCTGGGCCAGGGCGCGGCGGGTGGTGGTGTCGACGCAGTAGTCGCTCTGCAGGCCGCAGATCACCAGGTGATCGACGCCGCGCGCCTCCAGCAGCTCAGCCAGGTCGGTACGCAGGAAGGAGTCCGGGGTGGTCTTGCGCACCTTCAGGTCTGCGCTCTCGGTGAGCAGCCGCGATTCCAGCTGCCAGCCGGCGCTGCCATACTGCAGGTCATCGTCCTCGTGCTGCACCAGCACCACGGGCACGCCGGCCTCACGCGCCGCGCGACTCAGGCCATTGATGCGCTGCAGCACATTGTCGATGTCGAAGCAGGCGAAGTCGCCGTTACACAGGTCGGACTGGACGTCGATGATCAGCAGGGCGGTGCTCATGGCGAGAAATTACCGAGGCTCGAGGGGAGGAGGGAATGGTAGCTGGCTGGCTGCCGCTGGCCAATGTCGGCACGTTGTTGCTGCCAAAGCCGTATTTCCCTTTGCTGCGTCATCGGCGAAGGTGACTGTCACGAACCGGACCGGATGCCGATGAACAGCCTTCCCGCCAAGACCCTGACCCTCAGCAACGGCGTGCGCGCCACGATCGTCCACGACTCGCGAGCCAGCCGCGCCGCCGCGCTGTTGCGCATCGCCCGTGGCAGCCACGACGAGCCGGAAGCCTTTCCCGGCCTCGCGCACTTCATCGAGCACTTGCTGTTCCTCTGCGGAGAGCGCTTCGTCGATGGCGAGCGGCTGATGCCCTGGGTGCAGGCGCGGGGCGGGCGAGTCAACGCCAGCACCCGCGCGCGGCAGACGGATTACCTCTTCGAGGTGCCGGCCGACGATCTGGGCGACGGCCTGGCGCGGCTGGTGGACATGCTGGCGCGACCGCTACTGGATGAAGCCGTGCAGGTCGCCGAACGCGAAGTACTGGAAGCCGAATATCTCGCCCGCAGCCGCGACCCCGACACCCTGATCGACGCCGCCCTGGCGCTGGCCGTGGCGGCTGGACACCCGCTGGGGCGCTTCGTGGCTGGCCGGCGCGACAGCCTCAAGGTGGAAAGCGCCGGGTTCCAGCTGGCGCTGCGTGATTTCATCCGCGCCTGCCAGGTTGGCGGTGCGCTGGAGTTGTGGCTGCAGGGCCCGCAGTCGCTGGAAGAACTGGCGGCATTGGCCGAGCGCGAAGCGGGAGTCTTCCCCTCCGGCGTGCTGGCCGATTCCTTCAGTTCGGAATCCCTGCTGCCCTTGCCCGGCCAGGAGCTGAAGCTTCGTCTGCCCGGTGCGCCGCGGCTGGTCCTGGCCTTCGCCCTGGAGGGTGTGGTGGGCGAGGGCGGTGCGCTGCTCGAGCAGTTGCAGGGCTGGCTGGCCGACGAGGCGCCCGGATCGCTGCTGGCCTGCCTGGGGCAGAACGGCCTGGCCGACAGTGCCCGTGCGCGCCTGAGCCGTTTCGCCAACGGCCAGGCATTGCTGCGATTCGATTTCGAGCTGGCCGAAGCTTCCACTGCAGATCAGGTGGAGTCGGCTTTTCTCTCCTGGCTGGAAGCCATGCGCAAGTTGCCAGCGAATAGTTTCGCCGCCGCGCCTGTCGATGAGCCAGCCGGCGTCCTGGAGCAGATGCAACGCCACGCCGCAAGCGCCGAGCCATCGGCATGGCTCAGCCAACTGGTGACGTCGCGCATGGTCCGCCTGCTCGTCTGCGAGTCGGTGATCGGCGAGTCGCTGACCTCGGCCGGCTTCATCCTCGACGTCGCGCGCAGCCCGCAGCGCAGCATCGAACCGCTTCGCGGCGAGTCGTGGACTTTTACGCCGACGCAAGCGGCCGCGCAAGCCGAGCCCGCCGCTCTTTACCTGCGCTGGCGCTTCCCGCAGACACCGGGCCGGCAAGCATTCCTTTGCGCCCGGCAGGCGCTGCGTCCGTTGGCTGGCGCAGCGCGGCACGAAGGTGTCAGCCTGCGCCTGGAACCCATGGAAAGCGACTGGACGCTGATGCTGTCGGGAGCGAAGAACCACCTTGCCGATTTGGCCGAGTGTGCGATCCATGCCTTGCAGCAGCCTCCCGTCGCGGTACTGGGGCAGGGCGAGCTCCTGCTTGCGGCCGAGCGACGGCGCCGCGAAGGGGAGATGCCGATCCGCCAACTGCTCGACCTGCTGCCGCAGATGCTCGCCGGCGACAGCGAGGCAGCGCCGGACTGGTCCGCGGCCCACTGGGATGCCCTGACCCTGGGCATGGAGCTACCCGATACCCTGGCCGGCTACTCGACCACCAGCGCGCTGCCTCCACGCAGTGGGCCGGCCGGCCGGCATCGCCAGGTGCTGGAGCTGCCGGGCGAAGCGGCACTGCTGCTGTTCTGCCCGCTGGTATCCCGGGCTGCCGCCGACGAAGCCGCCTGGCGCCTGCTGGCGCGGGTGCTGGAGCCCGCCTTCTTCCACTGGCTGCGCGGCGAGCGGCAGCTGGCCTACGCGCTCTACTGCGGTTTCCGTCAGGTGGGTATGCGCCGCGGCATCCTCTTCGCCGTGCAGTCGCCGCTGCTGTCGGCGGTGGAGCTGCAGGCCGAGGTCGACAGCTTCCTCTACCGCCAGGGCGAGGCCCTGTTGCGCATCGATCCGCAGCGTGTCGAAAGCCTGCGTGCTCCGCTGGCCGCCGAACTGGCCCGCGCGCCGGGCGACTTCGCCGAGCGACTGCAGCAGGCCTGGAACGACCAGTTGGCGGGTGTCGCTCCATCGCACGCTGCAGCCATGGTCCAGGCACTGGGGAGCTTCTGCTCCACCGAGCTGCGCGCCGCGCATTCGGCGCTGAGCTCCGCCCAGGGCGGCCACTGGCTGCTGCTCAGCCGCGCCTGATCCTCGTACTTTCGATTGAGGGCACCCTCCGCAGGACGGTGCCCTGGCCGACTTTTGCCTTACGTCTCTTGTGCTTCCATCGGATAGCGGCCCGGCGGTCGCGACTACCCGCGACCATCGCCGCGCGTCCTAGGTCGCGGCCGTCTCAGAGCCTTGCGCAGCGCTCCAGCAGGACGCCTGCAAGGCCCGTGGAACCAGCGCCAAAGCAGCGTATGGCAAGGCCTCGGGCGTTTCGATAATCGCCTCCGACACGACTGAGCCGCAGTCGATCCCCCACCCGGAGAGCGCCATGAACAAGAACAAGATCGCCGTCCGCCGCCAGCTGCTGCCGCTGGCACTCGCCACCCTTGCCGGCCCGGCTTGTGCAGATATCACCCTGTACGACAAGGACGACACCACCTTTTCCACTGACGGCTACTTCAACGCCTTCTATGTGAACAGCGATGTCGACCGCAACGGCGAAACCTACGACCGCCGCCAGTCGCGGGTGAAGATGGGCTTTTTGCCCAACTACATCGGCTTCAACTTCGGCAAGAAGATCGACGGCCTGACCCTCACCGGGCGCTCCTCGTTCTGGGTGACCATCAACGACAGCGAGCAGGACGGCACCGACACCGCCATCGACGTCCGCCAGTTCTACGGCAACGTCGCCGGCGACTGGGGCGAGGTGCTGATCGGCAAGGACTTCGGCCTGTTCTCGCGCTCCAACATCTTCCTCGACGAACTGCTTGCCGGCTTCGGCAATGCCAGCGACACCCTCGGCCTGGTGGACGGCAAGGGCGTGTCTTTCGGCAACATCGGCACCGGCTATCCGTACCCGTTCCCGACCTCGCAGATCACCTACCGCAACAACAACCTGGTCGACGGCCTGCGCGTGGCAGTCGGCATCATGGACCCGATCGACACCAATCAGATCGACAAGGACGCCAGCGACGGCCTCGACGACAAGGCCTACCAGGACAACCCGCGCTACGAGAGCGAGATCAGCTACCAGTTCGACGTCGGCGGCGCGCAGATCTACAGCTGGGTCAACGGCGCCTACCAGACTTCGAAGAACACCAACGACGAAGTCGACGACGTGACCTCCAAGGGCCTGGGCTACGGCATCCAGGCGAAGATGGGTGGGCTGTCGCTGACCGGCTCGGGCTTCACCGCCAAGGGCATCAACCCGTTCTTCACCAACAATGCCGGCGAAGCCGCGCTGCGTGAAGTGGACAGCCGCGGCGTGCTGCTGCAGGGCTCCTACAGCTGGGGCAAGAACCGCGTGGCGCTGTCCACCGGCGAGACCCGCGACGACGGCAACGGCCTGGGCAGCGCGGCGGACTACTCCACCAAGGGCATCGCCTACTTCCGCACCATCAACGACAACCTGAAGCTGGTGGCCGAGTACAACGTCTACGAGATCGACGGCCGCAAGGGCTCCACTGTCAGCGAGGACACCGACACCTTCGCGGTGGGCGCCGTTCTCAACTGGTAAATCCCCCAACTCCTTTGGCTCCAGTTCGGCGGGTCGGCACTGCGTGTCGCCCGCCTTTTTTCTTGCTCTCAAGGACGGCCGATCGGAGGGTCTGGTCAGTTCGCTGAACCGGCAGGTTTGGCGCCCCAGGAGGGTTCGCAGGCAAGGACTAGGCGTCCACCCGGTTCTACAAAGAGCCCGCCGATACCCACCTGCAGGAGCGAGCTTGCTCGCGAACCGCATTGCACGGACCGTAGGGCGCATGGCGCACCAGCGTTATCTGCCTTTGTGGCAATCGGCGGATAACCCGTTCCGGGTTATGCGCCCTACGAACTGATGAAGTATCAGCTCTCGTAGGAACGGACTTTGTCCGCGATGCTTTTGGGCTTGGCATTCCTGCGCCGCTTCGGCATGTGCTGAGAGATTTTGTTTCGCCCTCTCGGGCGAGTTCCTTTTGTCAAACGCCACAAAAGGAACCAAAAAGTCTTGCCCCTCCATCCGGTTTTTCGCTTAGGCGAAAAATACCCTCGTTGAATCGAAGTTTCAGGGGCCCGCCGCGAAGGGCCATCCCTGGCCCATCGCGGCTCTCGCGGCATCCATGCCGCTCAACCCCTGAAACTCCGATCCAACGAGGCCTCCTGAAAGGGGCGTTCGGAGTGCGCGGATACCTCTCTGGAAGTCGTCAGTAGCTAAAGCTAGAGCAGAGAGCGTGGTGGGCTCCTGTAGGAACGGACCTTGTCCGCGAAATCCATCGCGGCGGACGCCGAACTGACAGGATGATTTCGGTGGGTATGGCCGATCCGTAGGAGCGAGCTTGCTCGCGAACCCGCCTGACGCCGGCCTTGCCGGCGGATCGCGGAGAAGCTCCGCTCCTGCAAGTATCCCGCTACTTTCGGATAAACCCGCCGCGACCCAAGTAGCATGGGGCGCGCCCCGCACGCTTCGTAGAATGCCCCTGTCGATATCCTGACTGGGCGTACGCCATGCACGAAACACAAGGAGTCGTTCGCGGCATGTCCAGCGCCCGCGACGTCGAGGCGGTCGCCCAGGACCTGGCGCGCCAGCTGCTCCACCCCAACCTCGGCTTCGTGCTGTTCTTCTGCTCCGCCGAGTACGACCTGCCGGCGCTGGCCGCCGCGCTGGAGCAGTACTTCGGCGGCATCGATCTGGCCGGCTGCACCACCGCCGGCGAAATCACCCCGCAGGGCTATGGCCGTGGCTGCGTCACCGCCGTGGGTTTCGACCTGCGCAGCTTCGCCATCTCCTGCGCGCTGGTGGACGAGATGGAGCGCTTCAGCCTGATCGACGCACAGCAGATGGTCGAGTCGCTGGTGGCCGACTGCCGCAGCGCTGGGCTTGCGCCGATCAAGGACCACAGCTTCGCCCTGACCCTGCTCGACGGCCTCTCCAGCCGCGAGGAAGTAGTGCTTGCCGCGCTCAGTGCCGCCCTGGGCGCCATCCCGCATTTCGGCGGCTCGGCCGGTGACGACAACCACCTGACCCACACCCACGTGTATTACCAGGGCCAGTTCCACACCGGCGCGGCGGTGGTGGTGCTGTTCAACACCTGGCTGGATTTCGAGGTGTTCACCACTCACCACGTGCTGCCCAGCGAGGAGAAGCTGGTGGTCACCCGCGCCGACAGCGACAGCCGACGGGTGCTGGAACTCAATGCCGAACCGGCCGCGTTGGAATTCGCCCGGCTGGTCGGGGTGCCGCTGGAGCAACTGGACTTTTCGCTGTTCCCTGCGCACCCGCTGGCAGTGCGGGTGCGCGACCAGTATTACGTGCGCTCCATCCAGCAGATCAACGACGACCTCAGCCTGACCTTCTACTGCGCGGTGGAGAACGGCATCGTGCTGACCGCCATGAGCACGGGGCCGCTGCTGCCCGGGCTGCAGGCGCAGTTCCAGCGCCTCCACGACCGTCTCGGCCCGCCGCTGCTGACCATCGGCTGCGACTGCTTCCTGCGCCGCCTGGAGCTGGAAGTCGCCGGCGATACCGAACCCACCGCCGCGTTTCTCCGAAGCCAGCAGGTGATCGGCTTCAACACCTACGGGGAACACTTCAATGGCATGCATATCAACCAGACCTTCACCGGTGTCGCCATTGGCCGTCCTCGGGGCAACGCCGGACGCTGAACTGCGCGCGCGCATCGACGAGCTGGAGCGCGACAACCGCAAGCTGCAGCGGATCAACGCGGCGCTGATCGAGCGGGTCGAATCGGCCACCTCGCGCGGCGATAACGCCTACGGCGCCTTCCAGCATTCGGTGGTGCTGGCCGAGCAGGTGCGCGAGCGCACCGATGCGCTGAGCGAGGCGATGGTCGAGCTGAAGTCCAGCAACCAGTTGCTCAGCGATGCCCGCCTGCGCGCCGAGACCGCGCACCAGCATTTGCTCGACGCCATCGAGAGCATCTCCGACGCCTTCGTGCTGTTCGACCCGCAGCAGCGCATCGTCCTTTACAACGAGCGCTTCCGTGCCTTCTGGGCGCAGACCCGCGCGCGCGTCGGCGCGGGAACGCGGCTCAGCGAAGTGCGTCGCTTGGCGCAAAGCAGCGGGCTGATCGTCGAGGAACAGCGCAGCAGCGACGACGAACACACCCTCTATCGCCTGCGCAACGACCGCTGGGTGCGCGTCACCGAGCGACCGACCCGCGACGGCGGGCTGGTGGTGCTCTACAGCGACATCACCGAGATCAAACAGAGCGAAATGGCCCGCCGCGAGCAGGCGGTGGCGCAGAAGTCGCACCTGCTGCAGCGCGCCGTGGACAACCTGTCCCAGGGCGTGGCCATGGTTGGCGCCGATGGCGCGCTGGAGCTGTGGAACCGGCGTTTCCTGGAGCTGTGCGGGCTGGCGCCGATCGAGGCGCACCGGCCCTTCGCCGAAGTCATGGCCGACAGCGAGCTACCGTTGCTGACCCCTCGCAGCCGGCCGCGCAAGGGCGAGGCGGAAGGGGTGATCGAGCAACGGCTGTTCGACGGGCGCATGCTGGAAATCCGCACCCACGCGCTGCCCACCGGCGGCTTCGTCAACACCTTCACCGACATTACCGAGCGCTACCGGCATGCCGAGGCGCTGCGCGAAAGCGAGCGCTGGATCCGCCTGATCACCGACCAGGTGCCGGCGCTGATCGCCTACCTGACCGCCGACCTCGACTACGACTTCACCAACAAGGTCTACGAGGAATGGTACCGCTGGCCCAGCGGCTCGATGCTCGGGCGCAACCTGCGCGAGGTACACAGCGCCGAGCATTGCCAGCGCCTGGAGCCGTACTTCGAGCGCGCGCTGTCGGGCGAGAGCGTCACCTTCGAGATCGCCGAGATCAACCTCGCCGGGCAGGAGCGCTACATGCAGCGCTCCTACGTGCCCAACCGCCAGGCCGACGGCACGGTGAGCGGGCTGTTCGTGCTGATTCGCGACATCACCGAGCGCCGCCGCACCGCCGAGGCGCTGCACCAGGCCTACCAGAATCTGGAGCAGCGGGTGCGCGAACGCACCGCCGAGCTGACCAGCCTGAACGACCAGCTCAAGCGCGAGATTGACGAGCGCAGCCAGGTCGAGGCGCGCCTGCGTGAGGCCAAGCGCGAGGCAGAGCAGGCCAACCTGTCGAAGACCAAGTTCCTCGCCGCCGTCAGCCATGACCTGCTGCAGCCGCTGAACGCCGCGCGACTGTTCACCAGCGCCCTGCAGGAGCGCAGCGGCGAAGCGCTGGTGCGCAACATCAGCCAGTCGCTGGAGGATGTGGAGACGCTGCTTGGCACCCTGGTGGACATCTCCAAGCTGGATGCCGGGGTGATCAAGCCGGATATCGCCTCGTTCGATGTCAGCGAACTGCTCGGCAACCTCGCCGCCGAATATCGCCAGGTGGCCGCCAGCGAAGGCCTGGCGCTGGACTTCGTGCCCTGCGGCGCCCAGGTACGCAGCGATATCCAGCTATTGGCGCGGATCCTCCGTAACCTGCTGACCAACGCCATCCGCTACACGCCCTCGGGCCGCGTGCTGCTGGGCTGCCGGCGCCGCCGGCACAGCCTGTGGATCGAGGTCTGGGATACCGGGGTGGGCATCGCCGCCGACAAGCTCGGCGAGATATTCCAGGAATTCAAGCGCGGCGATGTGCAACGCTTCCACCAGGATCGCGGGCTGGGCCTGGGACTGGCCATCGTCGAGAAGATCGCGCGCATGCTCGGCCATCGCATCCACGTGGAGTCGGTGCCGGGCAAGGGCTCGAGCTTCGCCATCGAAGTACCGCTGGCGCGCCGGGTGGCCCGCAGCGCGCCGGAACCGGAACGCACCGCCGACGACCTGGTGGAGCGCCTGCGCGGCTCCCGCGTGTGGGTGCTGGATAACGACGCCTCGATCTGCGCCGGCATGCGCACGCTGCTGGAAACCTGGGGCTGCCAGGTGGTGACGGCGCTGTCGGAGGAAGACCTGGCGCGGCAGGTGGACAACTTCCATGCCGAGTCGGACCTGCTGATCGTCGACTATCACCTCGACGACGGGTTGAACGGTGTCGACGCCGTCGCCTCGATCAACGCCCGCCGCGGCACGCCGCTGCCGGCGCTGATGATCACCGCCAACTACAGCAACGAGCTCAAGCAGCAGGTCCGCGAGCTGGGGCACACCCTCATGCACAAACCGGTACGGCCGATGAAGCTGAAAACAGCGCTTTGCCATCTGATAGATAGCGCTCATTAATTGCTGCAGGCATGGGCGTGCGGCTTTTGCAGGAGCGGAGCTTCTCCGCTATCACCGCGATGGCGGTGCCAGTCGGTCCGATTCGCGGACAAGGTCCGCTCCTACAGCGAAACTCCGTCGCTGGGGGAACCTGTAGGAGCGAGCTTGCTCGCGAACCTGGCCGCGCAGCGGAGTCTGTTCGCGAGCAAGCTCGCTC
>NZ_JBGLYK010000133.1:0-15780 GCF_047304025.1 Pseudomonas sp. Pseusp97
ATGAGGAGGTGACGCCATGACCGCCCACCAGCCCCTGCCGCGCCCCGTGGCGCAACCCGCCCGCCAGCGCTGGTGGGTGATCCGTGGCGAGCTGCCGCGCAGCGCCATCTGGGCCCTCGCCGCCGCCGGCCTGCTGCTTCCGCTGCTGCTCTGGTGGGCCTACAGCGCCGCCGGCCTGGCCAACCCGATGTTCTTCCCCGGGCCGGACGCCGTGCTCAAGCGCATCGGCCATTGGTGGAGCGACGAAGGCCTGCTGGGCGACATCGCGATCAGCGTCTACCGGGTCATGGCCGGCTTCCTCGCCTCGGCGGTGATCGCCCTGCCGCTGGGCCTGTACATCGGAACCTACCGCCCGGTGCAGGCCTTTCTCGAACCGCTCACCGACTTCATCCGCTACATGCCGGCGGTGGCCTTCATCCCGCTGGTGATGCTCTGGGTCGGCATCGACGAAGGCTCCAAGGTGCTGATCATCTTCATCGGCACCTTCTTCCAGATGGTGCTGATGGTCGCCGAGGACGTGCGCCGCGTGCCCATGGCGCAGATCGAGGCGGCGCAGACCATGGGCGCCAGCCGCGCCGAGATCATCCGCCTGGTGGTGCTGCCCTCGGCGCGCCCGGCGCTGCTGGACACCCTGCGCATCACCTGCGGCTGGGCCTGGACCTACCTGGTGGTGGCCGAACTGGTGGCCGCCAACTCGGGCCTGGGCTACGCCATCCTGCGCGCCCAGCGCTACATGCAGACCGACAAGATCTTCGCCGGCATCCTGCTGATCGGCGTCATCGGCCTGCTCACCGACCAGGCGTTTCGCTGGCTCGGCCGGGTCGCCTTCCCGTGGATGAAGAGGTAAGCCTGATGAGCCAGAACAAGATCGCCATTTGCCACGTCGACAAGGTCTTCAGCAGCCAGGGCCGTCACGTGCAGGCGCTGCAGGATGTGAACCTGGAGATTCGCGCCAACGAATTCGTCACCTTCGTCGGCGCCTCGGGCTGCGGCAAGTCCACCCTGCTGCGCAGCATCGGCGGACTGGAGCGCCACAGCGGCGGCGAAATCCTCGTCGATGGTCGCGCCGTGGACGGCCCCGGCATCGACCGCGCCATGGTCTTCCAGCACTACAGCCTCTACCCCTGGCTGCGGGTGATGGAGAACATCAAGTTCTGCCGCCGGCTCAAGGTGGTGTCCGACACCGTGCGCGGCGATGCCGACGTGGAAGTCGCCAGCGGCCGCGCCGATGCGCTGCTCAACCTGATGGGTCTCTCGGCCTTCGCCCAGGCCTATCCCAGCCAGCTTTCCGGCGGCATGCAGCAACGGGTGGCAATCGCCCGCGCGCTGATGCCCAAGCCGCAGATTCTGCTGATGGACGAGCCCTTCGGCGCGCTGGACGCACAGACCCGCGAGGTGATGCACGACCTGATCCGCCACGTGCACCGCCTGGAGAACAGCACCATCCTGTTCGTTACCCACGACGTCGACGAAGCCATCTACCTGGGTGGCCGCGTGGTGCTGATGGCGCCGCGCCCCGGCCGCATCGACAGCGTCTACGAGGTGCCGCTGCCGGCCGAGCGCAACCAGGACATGAAGATGGCCCCCGAATTCATCGCCCTGAAAAAAGAAATCCTCGCGCGTATCCGCGAGACTTCGGGCATGAGCACCGACCTGGAACTGCTGGAGCAGCTGACCCGCACCGCAGCGCCGGTCTGAAGCGGAGGAAAGGGAATCGGCGGAGCGGATAGCCCCGCCGTTGTACCGGACAAGGCGCCCGGAACGGATTGCGCAGCAAGCGCGAGGGAAACGGCCTGCCGGGAGCGGGTAGCTCCGCCTGGGGCTGGCAGGCCGGTTGACTGCAGAAGCAGCCGTAAAGCTGGCCGCAAGCACCGGTAAGGTGCTTGCGGCACCGTCGTCAGCCGATGGTCATCAGGCTGGCGTTGCCGCCGGCAGCGGCGGTGTTGACGCTCAGGGCACGTTCGATCAGCAGGCGTTCCAGCGGGATGTCGGTTTCCCCGCGGTTCAGCCCGGTGACGCCGACGATGGCGCCCTTGCGCTGGCTCGCCTGCTCGCAGACAGCACGCAGCTGGTCGGAATCGCCGTGGTGGAGGATGGCGTCGAACACCTTGTCGGTGGCGGTCCAGTCGGCGACCAGTTCGATACGCTGGGCGACTTCCTTCGGCAGTTCCTTGATCACGGCCGCATTGGACTCGGCCACCAGCGGACGGCTGCCGACGCTGAACACGGCAGCCAGCTGGGCCAGCAGGTCGGCGCGGTCTTCTGCCAGGCACAGCACATGCTCGCGCGGCAGCAGGGTGTAGGTGTTGCGCTCGCCGGTCGGGCCGGTGAGTACCTGCTGGGTGAAGCTCTGCGCCAGTTCGCCGTAGCCGCTGAGCAGGCTCGCCAGGGCGGCGTCCTTCTGCCCTGCCCACCTGGCCAGCGCGTCCAGGGCCTGCTGGGCGTCCTTCGGACGCGGCAGCGCCTGGGCGCCGTCACCCTTGAGCTGGTTGGCCACCGCATCCTGCGGACGGGTCGACAGCAGGCGGTACAGGTACAGCGGGCCGCCGGCTTTCGGACCGGTGCCGGACAGGCCTTCACCGCCGAACGGCTGCACGCCGACCACCGCGCCAACCACGTTGCGGTTGACGTAGAGGTTACCGACATGGGCGGTGCCGACGACCTGGGCAATGGTCTCGTCGATACGGGTATGCACGCCCAGGGTCAGGCCATAGCCGGATTCGTTGATCTGCTGCAGCAACTGGTCCAGCTCGGCGCGCTGGTAGCGCACCACGTGCAGCACCGGGCCGAAGATCTCGCGCTTGAGTTCGCTGAAGCTGTCCAGCTCGATCAGGGTCGGCACGACGAAGGTGCCGCGCTTGATCTCCTCGGCATCCACGCGGGCGCTCTGGAAGACCTTGCGGCCTTTGTCGCGCATGGTCTGGATGTGCTTGTCGATGTTGCCCTTGGCTTCCTCGTCGATCACCGGGCCGATGTCGGTGTGCAGGCGCTCCGGCGCACCGACACGGTATTCCGCCATGGCGCCCTTGAGCATCTGCACCACGCGGTCGGCGGCGTCTTCCTGCACGCACAGCACGCGCAGCGCGGAGCAGCGCTGGCCGGCGCTGTCGAACGCGGAGTTGACCACGTCGACCACCACCTGCTCGGCCAGCGCCGAGGAGTCGACGATCATCGCGTTGAGGCCGCCGGTTTCGGCGATCAGCGGGATGGTGCGGCCCTGGGCGTCGAGGCGGCCGGCGATGTTGCGCTGGAGGATGCCGGCCACTTCGGTGGAGCCGGTGAACATCACGCCACGCACGCGCTCGTCTCCGACAAGGCGAGCGCCGACGGTTTCACCACGGCCCGGCAGCAGTTGCACGGCACCAGCGGGTACGCCGGCGTCCAGCAGGATGCGCACGGCTTGCGCGGCGATCAGCGGCGTCTGCTCGGCGGGCTTGGCCAGCACGGTGTTGCCGGCGGCCAGGGCGGCGGCCACCTGGCCGCTGAAGATCGCCAGCGGGAAGTTCCACGGGCTGATGCACACCACCGGGCCCAGCGGGCGGTGGCTGTCGTTGGCGAAGTGGGTGCTGGCCTGGGCGCCGTAGTAACGCAGGAAGTCCACCGCCTCGCGCACTTCGGCGATGGCATTGGCGAAGGTCTTGCCCGACTCGCGCACCAGCACGCCCATCAGCGACTGGATCTCGGCTTCCATCAGGTCGGCGGCGCGCTGCAGGATGGCGCCGCGCTCGGCCGGCTGGGTGGACTGCCAGATCTGCGCGCTGGACAGCGCGCCGAGGATGGCGTTGTTCACGTCGGCTTCGCTGGCTTCACGCACATGGCCCACCACGTCGCGGTGGTCAGCCGGGTTGCGCACCGGCTGCGGCTCGCCCGGAGCCGCATCGGCCAGGCCCAGCATCGGCTCGGCGACGTAGACGGTGTTGGTGCTCGACAGCAGCGCCGAGGACAGCGAACCCAGGCGGTGCTCGTTGGCCAGGTCGATGCCGGCGGAGTTCAGCCGAGCGTCGCCATAGAGGTCACGCGGCAGCGGGATGCGCGGGTGCGGCAGGCCCAGGGTGCCTTCCTGCGCGGCCATCTGCTCGACCTGCAGCACCGGGTCCAGCACCAGGTCCTGAAGGGAGATGCTGTGGTCGGCAATGCGGTTGACGAAGGAGGTGTTGGCGCCGTTTTCCAGCAGGCGGCGCACCAGGTACGCCAGCAGCGTCTCGTGACTGCCCACCGGTGCGTAGATGCGGCACGGCCGGTTGAACTTGCCGTCGGCGACCTTGCCCACCACCTGCTCGTACAGCGGCTCGCCCATGCCGTGCAGGCACTGGAACTCGTACTGGCCGGGGTAGTAGTTCTGCCCGGCCAGCTGGTAGATGGCCGACAGCGAGTGGGCGTTGTGGGTGGCGAACTGCGGGTAGATGGATTCCGGCACGGCCAGCAGCTTGCGCGCACAGGCCAGGTAGGAAACGTCGGTGTACGGCTTGCGGGTGTAGACCGGATAGCCTTCCAGGCCGTTGACCTGGGCCAGCTTGATCTCGCTGTCCCAGTAGGCGCCCTTCACCAGGCGGATCATCAGGCGGTGGCGGCTGCGCTTGGCCAGGTCGATGACGTAGTCGATCACGTACGGGCAGCGCTTCTGGTAGGCCTGGATGACGAAGCCGATGCCGTTCCAGCCGGCCAGCGACGGCTCGAAGCACAGGCGCTCGAGCAGGTCGAGGGAGATTTCCAGGCGATCGGCTTCCTCGGCGTCGATGTTGATGCCGATGTCGTAGTCACGGGCCATCTTCACCAGGCCGAGCACGGTCGGGTACAGCTCGTCCATCACACGGTCGTACTGGGCGCGGCTGTAGCGCGGATGCAGCGCGGAGAGCTTGATCGAGATGCCCGGGCCTTCGTAGATGCCACGGCCGTGCGAAGCCTTGCCGATGGCATGGATCGCCTGCTCGTAGGAAGCCAGGTAGCGCTTGGCGTCCTCATCGGTCAGCGCGGCTTCGCCGAGCATGTCGTAGGAGTAGCGGAAGCCACGGGATTCCATGCTGGCCGCGTTGGCCAGGGCCTCGGCGATGGTCTCGCCGGTGACGAACTGCTCGCCCATCAGGCGCATGGCCATGTCCACGCCCTTGCGGATCAGCGGCTCGCCGGACTTGCCGATGATGCGGTTGAGCGACGAGGACATGCCGGCTTCGGTGTGGGTCGCCACCAGCTTGCCGGTGATCAGCAGGCCCCAGGAGGCGGCGTTGACGAACATCGAGGGGCTCTGGCCCAGATGCTGGCTCCAGTTGCCGTTGCTGATCTTGTCGCGGATCAGCGCGTCACGGGTGGCCTTGTCCGGGATGCGCAGCAGCGCCTCGGCCAGGCACATCAGCGCCACGCCTTCCTGGGACGACAGGGAGAACTCCTGCAGCAGGCCCTGTACCAGGCCCTGGCGGCCACCGGCGTTCTTCTGGTTGCGCAGCTTCTCGGCAATGCCCAGCGCCATCTTGCTCGCCGCGGCGGCCTGCTCTTTCGGCAGGCGGGCGAGGTCCAGCAGCATCGGCAGCGCTTCGGTCTCCGGGCGGCGGTAGGCGGCGGTGATGGCCGCACGCAGCACCGACTGCGGCAGGATGCTTTCGGCGAAATCGAGGAAGACCTGCAACCCTTGTTCGTTCAGCGCATCCAGCGATTCCTCGCCCGCCGCCGCGGCCAGGCCGGACTGCTCGGCCGGGGTCAGATCGCCTTCCACCTGCTCCAGGTAGGAGAAGATCGCCTGCTTGATCAGCCAGTGCGGGGTACGGTCGAGTTGCTGGGCAGCCAGCTTGAGGCGCTCGCGGGTGGCGTCGTCGAGCTTCACGCCAAGGGTGGTGGTGGCCATGGGGCTTCCTGTTGTTAGAAGGTGTGCCTGAAAACGGCGCAAGGTTATACCGCCGAATCGCAAGGTGCAACCAGGTGCAACCCAATAAAAACAAGCGGTTGGTCGTACGCGCGAATCCGGTGCAACCGGTGACATTTCCCCCACACGGCGCTACCAAACGGAGCACGGCCCGGCGCTCGCCCGGCTGCGAGCCGCAAGGGCCGGCCGGGTGACAGGAAGAAAGCAGTGTTCGTGCCAGGGCTGGAAAAGGTGCAACCCGCCGCTACGGCGTTCGACTGAGCGTAGGAGCGGACTCTGTCCGCGATCGGTTCATCCCCCGCGTTGGTCCTGCAAAGGAGCCATCGATGCGACATCGCGGACGGAGTCCGCTCCTACGTAGCCGGGAACAGCGACACCAACCCGTAGGAGCGGACCTTGTCCGCGAAATCCATCGCGGCGAGCGCAGGAGTTGCCGGGATATTCAGTTGCACAACGCCTGCCGGCGATTCGCGTAGAAGCTCCGCCCCTGCAAGAGAGCTACAGCGCCAGCCCGCAGGAGCGGACCTTGTCCGCGAAATCCATCGCGGCGAGCGCAGGAGTTGCCGGGATATTCAGTTGCACCTCGCCTGCCGGCGATTCGCGGAGAAGCTCCGCTCCTGCAAGACAACTACAGCGCCAGCCCGCAGGAGCAGGCTTCAATCCAGCGGCAGGTAAACACAGAATTCCGCGCCCTGCCCCGGCTCGCTGTGCACTTCGATGCGCCCGCCATGGGCCTGGACGATCTGTTCGGAGATGAACAGCCCCAGCCCCAGCCCGGCCACGCGCGTAGCGCCGGCACCGCGCTCGAACTGCTGGAAGATGCGGCGCTGCTCCTCCGCGCTGATGCCTTCGCCATGGTCACGTACACACAGCTGCGCCTGGCCATCGCTCACCGCCACGCTGACTTCCACCGGCTTGCCAGGTCCGTAGCGCAGGGCATTGCTCACCAGGTTGCTGATGACCTGTTCGATGCGGTACGCATCCCAGACACCCTCCACCAGCTCCGGCGCGCTCAGCGTCAGCTCGCAGCCGGCCGCCTGCGCCTGCACCGCGAAGTTGCCCAGCACATGGCGGGCGATGTCGGCGAAATTGGCCCGCTCCGGACGGATCGACAGCTTGCCGGTACGGATACGCGAGACGTCCAGCATGTCCTCGATCAGTCGGGTCAGCCCGGCTAGCTGGCGCTCGTCACGCTCGAACAGCACGGCGAGGCGCTCGGGGGAGAAGTTCTCCAGCTTGCCCCTGGACAGGTGCAACCGTCGCAACTGGGTGTCCAGCATCAGGCCGTTGAGCGGCGTGCGCAGTTCGTGGGAGACGATGGACATGAAGTCGTCGCGCATCTTCACCGCGCGCTGCAGCTCCACCTGGGTTTCGCGCAGTTCGGCGAGCAGCGCGTCCTGCTCGGCGCGCGCCTGCTCCAGCACCTTGCGCTGGCGGTAGAGGTCGACGAAGACGTTCACCTTGCTACGCACCGCATGGTTGTCCAGCGGCTTGTAGAGGAAATCCACCGCACCGCTCTCGTAGCCCTTGAACGCATAGTTCAGCTCGCGCCCGGCAGCGGTGACGAAGACGATGGGAATGCTCCGGGTGCGTTCGGTGCCGCGCATCAGCTCGGCCAGGGCGAAGCCATCCATGCCGGGCATCTGCACGTCGAGCAGGGCCAGGGCGAATTCGTGATCCAGCAGCAGCGACAGCGCCTCGTCCGCCGACGAGGCCTTGAACACTTCGCGTCCCTCGCCCTTGATCAACGCCTCCAGCGCCAGCAGGTTCTCCGGCAGGTCGTCGACGATGAGCAGCTTGCTTCCCTGGTTACTTAGCATTGTTGGAGTCCAGATGAGAGCCCAGTCGGCTCAGGAGCGCATGAATCCTGCGCAGGGGAAGAATGTGGTCCGGGGCGTGCAGCGCGATGGCGGCCTCCGGCATGGTCGCCACGTCGGCGTCGGCGGGATCCTGGACGATGGTCAGGCCACCCTCGCGATGGATGTGCGCCAGGCCCTGCGCGCCGTCATGGTTGGCGCCGGTGAGCAGGATGCCGGCCAGCGCCTCGCGGTAGGCATCGGCCGCCGAGTCGAAAAGGATGTCGATGGAGGGCCGGGAAAAATTGCGCCGCGCCTCGCGGCTCAGGGCGAAGGTGTGATCGCGTTCGATGGACAGGTGGTAGCCGGCGGCTGCGAAGTACAGCGTGCCCGCTTCCACCGGCGCCTTGTCGCAGGCTTCCTGCACGGGAATATCCAGGCGCCGGCTGAACAGGTCGACCAGTTGGCTCTCGTGGTTCTCCGGCAGGTGCAGCACGGCCACTATCGGCAGCGCGAAATCCGCCGGCAGGCCGTCGAACAGCCGGAACAGCGCATCCACGCCGCCCGCGGAGGCGCCGATGACCACGGCCTGGATCTTGCGCGGCGCGCTCATCGTTTACGGAACACCCGTTCGCGGCGGTTGACCACCTCGAACTCCCCGGCGAACTCGGTGAAGTCCAGGCTTTCCTTGCTGCCAAGGCCGAGGAAGCCACGGTGGCAGAGCGATTCGTGGAACAGGCCGATGGCGCGATTCTGCAACTGGCGGTTGAAGTAGATCAGCACGTTGCGGCAGGACACCAGGTGCGTTTCGGAGAACACGCTGTCGGTGGCCAGGCTGTGGTCGGCGAAGGTCACGTTGGCCCGCAGCATCTTGTCGAACAGCGCACCGTCGTAGGCCGCCGTGTAGTAATCCGAAAGCGAGGCCTTGCCGCCGGCCGCGCGGTAGTTCTCGCTGGCCTGGGCCAGGTCGTCGATCGCGTAGATGCCACGCTGGGCCTGTTCCAGCGAGCGCGGATTGATGTCGGTGGCGTAGATCAGCGTGCGTTCGAGCAGGCCTTCCTCATGCAGCAGGATGGCCAGCGAGTGCACCTCTTCGCCGGTACTGCAGCCGGCGACCCACAGGCGCAGCGACGGGTAGGTGCGCAGCAGCGGCACCACTTCCTGGCGCAGCGCGAGGAAGTAGCTGGGATCGCGGAACATCTCGCTCACCGAGATGGTGAGGTACTGCAGCAGCTCATGGAAGGCATGCGGGTCATGCAGGATGCGCTCCTGCAATGCCGAGATGCTGCGGCACTCGAACAGGTTGATGGCGTGCAGCACGCGGCGCTTGAGCGAGGTGCCGGAGTAGTCCCGGAAGTCGTAGCTGTACTTCAGGTAGATCGCCTCGATCAGGAGGCGCAGCTCGATGTCCTGGCTGCGTTCGGCCATGTCAGATGCGCTCCAGCTTGGGCAGCCAGACCCGGATCAGGGAGAACAGGCGATCCAGGTCGATGGGCTTGGCCAGGTAGTCGTTGGCGCCGGCGCGCAGGCACAGCTCATGGTCGTCCTTCATCGCCTTGGCGGTCACCGCAAGGATCGGCAGCTTCTTCCAGCGCGCATCCTGGCGGATCAGGCGTGTCGCCTCGTAGCCGTCCATCTCCGGCATCATCACGTCCATCAGCACCAGGTCGATGTCGTCGACCTGGGCGAGCTTCTCGATGGCCTCGCGACCGTTGCGCGCGACCTCCACGTGGGCGCCCTTGTGTTCCAGGGCGCTGGTGAGGGCGAAGATGTTGCGCACGTCGTCGTCGACCAGCAGGATGCGCCGCTCCTCGAAGGCGCGGTCGCGGTTGCGCGAGGTGCGCAGCATGCGCTGGCGCTCGCTGGAAAGCTGCGACTCGACCTTGTGCAGGAACAGCGTCACTTCGTCCAGCAGGCGCTCGGGCGAGCGGGCGCCCTTGATGATGATCGAGCGCGAGTACTTGAGCAGTTCGGCTTCCTCGTCGCGGGTAAGGTTGCGCCCGGTGTAGACGATCACCGGCGGGAAGGAGCAGATATCCTCCTCGCCCATGCGCCGCAGCAGTTCGTTGCCCTGCATGTCCGGCAGCTTGAGGTCGATGATCATGCAGTCATAGATGTTCTGGCGCAGCAGTTCCAGGGCCTGTTCGCCCTGCTCGACGGCAGTGATCTCGATGTCGTCGTCGCCGATCAGGCGCGAGACGCTGTCGCGCTGCAGCGGATCGTCCTCCACCAGCAGGATGCGCTTGACCTCCTGGGTCAGCTTGGCCTCCAGCTTGCCGAACACTTCGCGCAGCTGCTCGCGGGTGGTGGGCTTGAGCGCATAGCCGATGGCGCCCAGGTGCAGGGCCGCTTCGCTGCGATCCTCCACGGACACCACGTGCACCGGCACGTGACGGGTGCGCGGGTTGGCCTTCAGGCGCTGCAGCACGGCGAGGCCGGACTCGTCGGGCAGGTGCATGTCCAGCAGGATGGCGTCGGGGCCGTGCTCGTCGGCCAGGCGCAGCCCCTCCTCGGCCCCCATCGCCACCAGGCAGCGGTAGCCCAGCTCGCGAGCGAGGTCGTAGAGGATGCGGGCGAACTTGGGCTCATCCTCGACCACCAGCACGCAGCGCTGGCCAATGTTGAGCTGCTCGCGGTCGTCGGCGAAGGTCGCTGCCACCGGAGCATGCACCGCCGGTGCCGCCACCGGAGTCACCACCCGGGGGACGATGGCGGCAGGCGCGCTGACCACTTCCGTCGCGACGGGCTCGTTGTAGCTCAGCGGCAACAGCAGGCTGAAGACACTGCCCTTGCCCGGCTGGCTGCTGACGATGATGCTGCCGCCGAGCAGGTGCGCCAGGTCGCGGGAGATCGACAGGCCCAGGCCGGTGCCGCCGTAGCGGCGATTGGTGGCGCCGTCGGCCTGCTGGAAGGCTTCGAAGATGCGCTGCAACTGGTCTTCGGCGATACCGATGCCGCTGTCGCGCACGTCGAAGCGCACGCCCTCGGGCGCGGCGCCGACAGACAGGCTGACTTCTCCGGCATCGGTGAACTTGAAGGCGTTGGACAGCAGATTCTTGAGAATCTGCTCGACGCGCTGGCGGTCGCTGTAGAGCATGCCCGGCGCGTCGTCGGCGACGTTGACCACGAAGGTCAGACCCTTGTCGCTGGCCTGCGGGCGGAACAATCCCTCCAGGCCTTCGACCAGACGGCGCACGCTGGCATTCTCCGGGCGCACTTCCAGCTTGCCGGCCTCGACCTTGGAGATGTCGAGGATATCGTTGATCAGGTTGAGCAGGTCGTTGCCAGCGGAGTAGATCGACTCGGCGAACTTCACCTGCTCGTCGTCGAGGTTGCCGTGTTCGTTGTCGGCCAGCAGGCGCGCGAGGATCAGCGAACTGTTGAGCGGCGTGCGCAACTCGTGGGACATGTTGGCGAGGAACTCGGACTTGTAGCGGCTGGCACGTTGCAGTTCGTCGGCGCGGCCCTGCAGCTCCAGGCGTGCCTGGTTCAGCTCGGTGTTCTTGGCGTCCAGGTCGTCGCGCTGGGCGGCCAGTTCCTGGGCCTGTTCGGCGAGGCGCTCGTTGGTCTGCTCGAGCTCCGCCTGCTGCGCCTCGAGATGCGCCTGCGACTCCTTGAGCACCCGGGACTGCTCTTCCAGCTCCTCGTTGGCGGTCTTCAATTCTTCCTGCTGCACCTGCAGCTCTTCGTTGAGCTGCTGGGTTTCCGCCAGCAGGTCCTGCAGGCGCTGGCGGTGCATCGCAGAGGCGATGGCGCTGCCCAGCGGCTCGGCGACGCTCTGCAGGAAGGCCTTGTCGCGCTCCTCCAGCCCCCGCAGGAAGCCCAGTTCCAGTATGCCGACCACCGCTCCTTCATGGACCAGCGGCAGCAGCGCGACGCTCACCGGCTGGCCGTTGCCCAGCGCCGAATTGACCTTCAGGTAGTCCGGCGGCAATCCATCCACGGTGCGCAGCCGGCGCTGGCGGGCGGCCTGGGCGATCAGGCTGTCGTCCGCGGCGAAATAGTCCTCGCCCAGGGTCTGCGCGGCGAAGCCGAAGGTACCGGCCAGGCGCAGGCCGCCGCGGTCGTCACGCACATAGAGCGCGCCCACCGGCGAGGCGACGAAGTCGCCGAGAAAATCCATCAGGCTGCGGCCCAGCGCCGCGAGCGACGGCTGGCCGATCAGCTGTTCGCCCAGGCGCGTCTGCCCATCGCTGAGCCAGGCCTGCCGCTCCAGGTGTTCGTTGTGCAGCACCTGGCGGCGCAGCGATTCGGCGTAGGAATCCGACAGGCCGACCAGCTGCCGGCGGCCGAAATACGCAAGCAAGGTGCCCACCACGATGCTGAACACCAGATAGAGGACGACCACCCCGGTCGACAGGCTGGAAGCGAACTGGTTGCGGTCGTGGCGCAGTTGCTGCTCGGTGTTGATCAGCGAACCGTACTGCCCGCGGATCGCATCCATCATGCTCTTGCCGCGCCCGGCCTTGATCGCGTCGGAAGTGTCCTGGCCGGTGCGACGCTGCTCGATCATCTGCTGGGCGAAGGTCATCCATTCGTCCTGCATCGAGCTCAGGCGCTGCACCCGTTCGACCTGCGGCGGGTTGTCCGCCACCAGGTCCGCCAGGCTCTTGAGGCCCGCATTGATGCGCGGCCGCGCCTGTTCCAGCGGTTCGAGAAAACGCGCGTCGCCGGTGATCAGGAAACCGCGCAGCCCGCTCTCCTGGTCGACGCTCAGGCGCTGCATCTCGTTGGCGCTGGAGATCACACGGTCGGTGTGCTCGACCCAGCCCAGCACATCGAGCATGTAGAGGATCAGCCCGATGAACAGCACTGCGCCCAGCAGGCAGATGCCCAGCGGCAGCGCCATGTTGCGCGCGAGGATGCGGCGGAAGGCGCTTTCGTCAGCGATGACTTTCTGGTTCATCTGCAAAATCCCTGATGCTGGAGCTTCCCTGGACGCGGCCTGCCGGAATCGGTGAGAACGCAGCAGAAGCCAGGTAAGTATTTGAAGTTACTGTAAGAAGGTTCTTAAAACCGAGGAAATAATAACGCGAAGCATTGTAGGCTACACCTCAGCTGGCGAATTGACAGTGGGTCCTGCGGGACGTTCGAACTATTCGCGACCTGAAACGAAGAAAAGTGGAATTTTCTTCCTTCGGACCTTTCCAACGTTCGATGTGGAACAACACTGTATGAAGGATCAGACGCAGGGTCTGCTCGATGCCAAGTTTGACGGGTGAAACCCAAGGTTACCCATGCTGAGCCAGGGCGATTTTCTCAACAGCAGCAGCGCCATGGCACCGCTGATCCGCCAGCTCGACTGGGCGGCTACCCCGCTCGGCCCGATGGACCAGTGGCCGGCGACCCTGCGCGGAATTCTCGAGGTCGGCCTCAACTCGCGCCTGCCCGTCTGCATCTACTGGGGGCCGGAGTTCGTCCTGCTGTACAACGACGCCTGGAGCGCCATCCCCGGCGACAAGCACCCCGCCTGCCTGGGCCAGCCCGCGCGAGTGGCCTGGTCGGATATCTGGTCGATCCTCGACCCCATGTACAACGGCATCCTGCAGACCGGCGTCGCCGCCCACGAGGAAGACCGCCTGTTGCCCATGGTGCGCTTCGGCTACGTCGAGGAAGCCTATTTCACCTATAACGTCAGCCCGATCTTCGGCCTGGACGGCAAGCCCATCGGCCTGTTCAACACCGCCGTGGAGACCACCGGCAACGTCATCGGCCAACGCCGCCAGCGCCTGCTCACCCGCCTGGCCGAGCGCATCGGCCAGGCCGAGGACAGCGTGCAGATCTGCGCCGACGCGCTGGCGCTGCTCGGCGAAGCCAGCCATGACGTGCCCTTCTGCCTCCTCTACCAGGCCGGCAAGCTGCTCGGCGCCTGCGGCACCGACCCGAGCGACCGCTTCGCCCCCGCGCAGCTGAGCCCCGACGACGACCCGCTGCATCTGTTCAATGGCCTGACGCAGGCCCACCAGTCGCCGCTGGCTACCCAGCACGTGCGCGCCTTCGCGCCCTGGCCCGAGGCGCTCGACAGCACCTACGCCACACCGCTGGACGGCCATCCCGACGGTCTCGCCGTATTCGGCATCAGCCCGCGCCGGCGCCTGGACGAGCACTACGCGAACTTCTTCAACGAACTGGCCGCCCTCCTCGGGCACGCCCTGGCAGCCGCCAACCAGCGCGCCGCGGAGCGGCAGATCAAGGAGGCGGTGCAGGAAGAGGCGCGCCAGCGCACCCTGGAGCGCGACCGGGTCTGGTCGCTCAGCCAGGACCTGCTCTGCGTGCTCGACCACCAGGGCATCCTGCGCAACGTCAACCCGGCCTGGCAGACGCTGCTGGGCTGGAGCGAAGAACAACTGATCGGGCGCAACAGCGAAGAGCTGGTGCACCCCGACGACCTCTCGTCCAGCCTCGACACACGCGTCCTGCTGGTGCGCGGCGAGCGCCTGCAGCACTTCGAAAACCGCATGCGCCACGCGGATGGCGGCTACCGCTGGGTGTCCTGGCACGCCAGCGAAGACCACGGCCTGATCTACGGCTGCGGCCGCGACATCACCGAGCAGAAGCGCGCCGCCGAGTTGCTCGAGCAGGCCCAGACCGCCCTGCTCAACGCCCAGCGCATGGAAGCCGTCGGCCAGCTCACCGGCGGCATCGCCCACGACTTCAACAACCTGCTGGCGAGCATTCGTTTCAGCCTGGACCTGATCACCCGCCGCGCCACGGTCAAGGCGCAGCCGGAGCTGAGCCATCTGTTGCAGGCTGCCACCCAGGCCACCGAGCGCGCCGCCGAGCTGACCCACAACCTGCTCGCCTTCGCCCGCCGCCAGGCGCTGGCCATGCACCCGGTGGAGCTGGACCGGCTGCTGCGCGACTGGCAGCCCGAACTCGTCGAACGCGCCGGCCCCCGTGTGCGCCTGAGTCTCTCCACCGCGGCCTCCGGCAGCGTGCTAAGCGACCGCGACCAACTGCACAAGACCCTGCTGCACCTGGTGGACAACGCCCGCGACGCCATGCCCGGCGGCGGTGCCCTGGACATCCTGCTGCGCCGCCACGAAGCCGGCGGCGGCGACAGCGAGCTGCCGGCCGGCGACTACCTGGCCCTGAGCCTGCAGGACAATGGCCAGGGCATGAGCGAGTCGACCCTTTCCCACGTTTTCGATCCGTTCTTCACCACCAAGGGCATCGGCCCCAACAGCGGGCTGGGCCTGTCGATGGTGCATGGCTTCATCAAGCAATCGGGCGGGCAGATCCGCCTGCGCAGCGAGCCCGGCCAGGGCACCTGCGTCACCCTTTATTTTCCGAGAGGCTCTTCCGTGGTCGATATTCCCGAGGTACCCGTTACTCCCGCCGAACCCGCCAACCAGCAGTTGTGCGTCCTGGTCGTCGAGGACAACGACCTGGTGCGCATGCTCACCGTGGAAGTGCTGGAGGAAATCGGCTACCAGGTGCTGCAGGCCGAGGACGCCGAAGAGGCGCTGCCGATCCTGCAGGGCGACACCGCCATCGACCTGCTGCTCACCGACGTCGGCCTGCCCGGCATGAATGGCGAGGAACTGGCCGCCGCCGCGCGCGAAGCCCGGCCGGAGCTGCCGATCCTGTTCGCCACCGGTTTCGCCGAGATCGTCCATATCGATGGCAGCGAGCTGGCCACGCGGATGTCGATGATCGCCAAGCCGTTCTCCATCGATGCCCTGCGCGACAAGGTCAACGGCATGCTCGGGCGCAAGGGCGCCTGATCCGCCAGCCTCGGCTTCAGGCGCTCGGTTTCAGGAGCTCAGCAACAGGCTCAGCACCGCGCGCAGCTTGCCCGGCTTGAGCGGCTTGTTCAGCAGCGGCATTCCCAGCCGCTGCAGCGCGCGACGGCAATCGTCGCTGCGGTCGGCGGTGATCATCACCGCCGGCAGCTCGCGGCGGAAATATTCGCGCAATCCGCGCACCGCCTCGCAGCCGGTGCGTCCGTGGTCGAGGTGGTAGTCGGCGAGAATCACCTCCGGCGCCTTGCCATCCAGCGCCTTGAGCGCCTGCTCGTAGTTCGCCGCCACCAGCACCTCGCACCCCCACTGGCCGAGCAGCGCGGCCATGCTGGCGAGGATGGCCTCCTCGTTGTCGATCACCAGCAGGCGCCGGCCCGGTCACCGG
>NZ_JBGLYK010000134.1:0-15777 GCF_047304025.1 Pseudomonas sp. Pseusp97
TTTTTTTTATTGATCCGGCCCCCCCCGATTTATACCCTTTTCTATTGGTCGGCTGGGTCAGTTGTTTTTAAGAGACTGGCCCGAGGCGTCCGCGCCCTGGCGACGATTCAGTTCGGCCTGCAGCGACTGCACCTGCTGGTCGCGACTCTGCAGGGCCTGCTGGAGCGATTCCAGTTGCTTCTGCAGAGCGTCCATGCGCTGGTTCATCTGGTCGCGCTGGGCATTGGCGAGGAGCAGGTCGGCCTCTACCTTGGCGAAGTTGGCGTCACCGCCCTGCGCCGCCGGAGCAGCAGCACTGCCCTGGACTTGCGTCTGGGCGTCGGCCGCAGCGGCTGCCGGCGCGTTGCTGGCCGGCTGCTCGACAGCCGGCTGAACGGCAGGCGCTGCGCTGTTGCCGGCTCCGGCAAGCTGCTGGCCCTGCGGCAGGACCAGCGTCTGGCCGACCTTCAGCCGATGCGGGTCACCGTTGACGAAGGCCTGCGGGTTCAGCGCGACGATGCTGTCCATCAGCTGCGCGCGCGAAGCACCGGAGCCGCTCAGGTGCGAGGTGATCTTCCACAGCGTGTCGTTGCGCACCGTGGTGTAGCGGCCATCGCCCGCCGGCAGCGGCGGTTGCGCCGGCGCGCTGCGCACGGGTTCCGGGCGGTAATTGTCCGGGCGATAGTTGGAAGACCGCGAAGGCGCCCCATCGCTCAGGTTGGCGGCCACGCTGCGATTGGCGCTGTTGTACTCCGGCGGATCGAGCAGCACGGTGTACTCGCGCAGCAGCCGGCCGTTGGGGCGCTCCACGGCGATCAGGAAATTCAGGTAGGGCTCGTGCACCGGCTGCGTGGACACCACCTTGATGTAGCCACGACCGTTGCGGATCACCGGGGTGAAGCGCAGGTTCTGCAGGAACACGAAACGGTCGACACCGGCGTTCTCGTAGTCGGCGGGACTCGCCAGTTTCGCGATGAGTTCATCGGAGGTCATGTCGCCGGTCTGCAGCAGCGCGATCTCGGCATCCAGCGGCTGGTTCAGCCCGGAATGCAGCGTGATATCCCCCAGACCGAGGGCATTCGCGTGAGCGGAGACAAACACCGAAAGTGCGGCAAGCGTCAGCGGAATTCTATTTATTCGAGCCATAACCCCATCCCATTGTCCGGGTCTGCACGCCATTCCCTGACCACTCGAAAGCGGCAGGCTGAACCTGTCCACACACCTGAAGCCATGCCGGACTGCAGACCGTCACGCACCACCCCTCTGTACCTTGCAGGGTACAGGCCGTCTGATATCACGGATTAGGTGGTGCGCTGGGTTTGGTCAAGATAAATCGTCGAAAAACCGGCGAATGGTTAAGGGGTGGATAGCGAATGGCCAGCGAGCCCGCAAAGGACCGCCAGAAAAATGGCTACTTTACCCGAATAACGTGATGAATTGCTCAGTTTCGCTCGAGGTTGCCGAGAATTCGACTGAGCGTTTTCTGACACAGCGTGATTTCTTCCTCGGAAATGCCGGTCAGCACTTCGTTGCGAACCGCTGCCGCGATGTTCTCGATATCGGCGATGAGCACGTCTGCCTTGGGGGTCAGGGCGATGCGTTTGGCGCGACGGTCTTCGGCGACCGCCTGGCGGCGCACGAGGCCTTGCGCCTCCAGTCCGTCGAGCAGGCGCGCCAGGGTGGGACCTTCGACGCCGACCGATTGGGCCAGCTCGCGTTGCGTGGGGGCGGCGGAGTGACGCGCCAGGTGCAGCAGCACCAGCCAGCGCGCCTGGGACAGGCCAAGGTGGCTGAGACGGCGGTCGAGTTCGGCCCGCCAGGCACGCGAAGCCTGGGCCAGTTGGGTACCGAAGTAGTGCTTATCGTTGTCTGACATTGTTGTGCAAAGTTCGGAAGTGAATCGGCTAAGTTGATTTGACTAATTATTAGCCAGCTAATCAAGCCCGTACAATGACAGATTGTCGCAGGGTGTGACGCTCCGCCTCACCATTTGGCGTACTGGTCTTCCACGAAGCCCCAGAGATTCTCGATGCGCACCTCGCCCTGCCCCGCCGGCCGCAATACTCCGGTGAAACGTCCGAATATCTGCTTGAAGTTGCTCGCCAGCACCCCGAGGTTGAGGCGTTCCTGATGCAGGCCGTGGGCCTCGAAGCGCAGCTCGACCTGGCCGTCGAAGGAATGGATGGTCCAGGGCCCCAGCGGATGGTCGCGGTCGAACTCGAAGCGCACCGTGTCGACCTTCACCAACTGGCCGTCGAGCCAGTAGCAGTTCTCGGTGAAGCTGGTCTCGTTGACGCCGCACGACAGGTTCAGCCCGACGCGCCGGCCCTGCGCCTCGCCGGACAGGCAGGCCCAGTTCCAGAAGGTCTCGCGGCGCATGTAGCCGGCTGACCAGTCGTGGTGCGCATAGGCATCCAGCTCGCGCAGGTTGTAGTTGCCCAGCGCGCTGCGCACCTCGCCCTCGCAATGCACGCCGGCCACCTTGCGCGCGTAGACCCAGCCGTTGACGGCCGCCGGGGTGCAAATGCTCATGGGTTCGAAGCTCGGTTGTTCCTCGCTGAAGCGCGCGTCGATGCGTGTGCCATCGTCCAGTTCGACGAGAAGACACTTCTCCAGGGGCGAAGCACTGTTCTCCAGGCGCAGCAGATTGCGCCCGTGGCGCAGTTCGCAGACACCATCGTCGGGCGCCTGCGAGAAGCTCGCGCCCCTGCCCAGCGGGCACTTGAACTGGCGCTCGATCATCCGCCCGCTTTCGGGGTGGTAGAGGTAGACGAAACCGATGGTCAGCAGGCTGACATCCGCCAGCGCGCAGCCGCCGATCAGCGTCGGGCTGATCAGGCCGAAGTACTGGAACTGGTGGAAGCTGCGCCACTTGCTCAACGCGCCGAGGCGGCGGCCCATGGGCGAACGGAAGTCGAAGTCGCGATGGTTGATGGTCGCCGGGGTGCCGGGAAAGATGCCGTAGTGCGGTTGGCCGTTGGGCTGGATCAGCTGCTGCATGGGCGCGGGCTCGGTGGCGGAGTCCGAGGCATGCTAGCACCGGCCCTGCGCGGGACGCAGTCACGCACCGCGCCAGCGCGGGGGACCGAATGGGCCATCAGGCCACCACCTGGTTGCGCCCGAATGCCTTGGCCTCGTAAAGCGCGCGGTCGGCGTGCTCGTAGATGCTGCGCAGCGGATTGCCGGTTTCCGGCCACAGGCAGGACACGCCGATGGACAGGGTCACCTCGTCTGCGGTCAGCGAGCCCTCGTGGACGATGCCCAATGCCTGCACCGACTCGCGCAGCACCTCGGCGCGTTCCTTGGCTTCGCGCTCGCTGGCGCCATAGAGCAGCACGGCGAACTCCTCGCCGCCCAGGCGCACCGCCATGTCCAGCGGGCGACGAGCGCAGGACATCAGCACCTCGCCGATGCGCTGCAGCACACCATCGCCGGCCTGGTGGCCGTAGCGGTCGTTGTAGGCCTTGAAGTGGTCGACATCGCAGAGCAGCAGCGCCAGCCCCACGCTCTCGCGCTGGGCCTGCCGCCACAGTCGCTCCAGTTGGCGATTGAAGCTGCGGCGATTGTGCAGGCCGGTCAGCGCGTCGTGCTCGGCCATCACTTTCAGCAGCCGGCTGATCAGGAAGTGCTGGCGCGACTTGTAGTCCAGCAGGTAGCAGCCCACCGCGCCGACCAGGTTGCCGAACAGCAGGAACACCACGTTGCTGATCAGCTTGGGCAGCGGCAGACCGGCATGCAGTTCGAAGCCGACATAGGCCAGCAGGATCACGAAGGCGCAGCCCACCGCCTCGATGAAGCGCAGGCCGATCAGGAAATACGCCGCCATGCTCACCAGCAGCAGGCCTTCATAGGGATAGCTCTGGTCGACCGTATGGGCGATGCCCGCCACGGCCGCCGCGCCGATGCCGACGCTGAGGATGCAGGCCAGGCTCAGCGGCACCAGCAGGTGGATATGCCGACGCTGCAGGATCAGCCCGCCACAGACGCTCAGCAGCACCAGCACGCCGATGCGCACGGCGAGCATCTGCCAGTGTTCCGGTCCACGGATGAGGAGGAAATCGATGGCCGCCAGCGCCAGCCAGATCAGCACGCCGATGGTCAGCGCAGTGCGCTTGAGATCGAAGCTGTCTTCGAGCAGGTAATGACGGTACTGGGCCTCGAGGTCGGGTTCGAAACGCAGGCGGCGAAAGCCTCGGGAGAGCTGTTCGGCATAGGCATTGGAGCGGACGTCGTCCAGCCAGCTTTGTTGTTGTGGCACGTTCACCTCTTCTCGTGGAGGTCTAAGTGCCACCATAGCCTTTCGGGACGTGCGTCACAAGTTTGTCGTTTTACCCCGTCACGAAAATGACGGGACGCTTCCGCGATCGCCTCGTTCTCGTCGTAGGAGCGGACTCCGTCCGCGATGGCCCGGCCCAACTCCCTGGTCGAAAGAAGCGACGATGAAACGATCGCGGACAGAGTCCGCTCCTACGAAGTTGCCAACCGACCAGATCGGCCGGCGATCCGGACGATGGATTTACCCTGTGCAATGCACCTCAAGGGCAATAGTTCGGGGAGCGCCGGTCATAGCCCCGGCTGTCACGCCCATAGCGATAGTTCCCGGAATCCCGATAGTCGCGGCGGTAGCCATTGCGATAATCGTCATCGTCGTCACGGTCTTTGGATAGCACGACCATGGCCGCCAACGCAGCCACTGCCGCGACACCGATAAGGGCGCTCTTGCCGTTCTCGGAAAGCCCGCCACCACTGGCGCATCCGCTGAGTTGCCCGACGACCAGCAGCCCCGCCACTACCCGCACCCAGCTCGCCATCTGTCACTCCGAAAGTGATCCGTACTGGCAGATAGGACTGGTGAAAGAGTGCGCCGTTGCTGGCACATTGATATTTCATCTGTAACGCCGTATGTCGGCGTCGTGACGCGCCTGAGCCGGAACTGCTTCTCCGCAGCCATCTTGGTGGATAACGCCGTTGGCGTTATGCACCCTACCTAGCGCCGGCGCGATCAATTCCGTAGGGCGCATAACCCGGAACGGGTTATCCGCCATGCCCCGCGACGTAAGTTGCTCGCCGGTCAGACCTCGAGTTCGGCCTGCAGGGCGGCGCGCACGCAATGCAGGACGCCCAGCGGCACGCGACCTTCGAACAGCTCGGCGATGGCGCTCACCGGAGGCAGTTCGCCGTCCTCGTCGAGGAAGGCGTCCTGGACTTCACCGAGCAGTTCTTCGGGCAGGTCCAGCGCCTGTTCCAGGCTCAGCTGCTGGCGGCCGATGGCCTCGGCCAGCAGGCTGTAGACATTCTTCTCGCTGCAATCGAGCTGGCGGGCGATCTGCGCGGGCGTCATGCCGGCGCGGGCCAGGGTCACCAGTTCATGGCGCAGGTCGGTGACCGGGGCCGGGGTGTCCGGCGCCTTGTCCGACTCGGTCAGCACATCGAGGAAGGCCTGGCCGTAGCGCTCCAGCTTGCGCGCGCCGACGCCGCTGACCTGGGCCATGGCGGACAGCGTGGTGGGCTGGCTGCGCAGCATTTCCAGCAGCGTGGCGTCGGGGAAGATGACGTAGGGCGGCACCGAATGCTCCTCGGCCAGCTTGCGCCGCAACGTGCGCAGGGCTTCCCACATTTCGCGTTCTTCCTGGCGCACCAGTTGGCTGGCCGGGCTGGCCCCGCCGGAAGAGGAAGACTTGCTGCGCTGCGGCTTGGGATCGCGGCGCAGGGCCAGCGTTTCCTCGCCGCGCAATAGCGGGCGGCAGGCTTCGGTCAGGCGCAGGCCGTTGAAGCCGTCGACGTCCACGTCGGCGAAGCCGCGGGCGACCAGTTGGCGGAACAGCGTGCGCCACTCGTCCTCACCGCGGGATTTGCCGATGCCGAACACCGCGAGGTGCTGGTGACCGGCGCTGCGGACCTTCTCGTTGTCCTTGCCCAGCAGCACGTCCACCAGGTGACCGACGCCGTAGCGCTGGCCGCTGCGGTAGATCGCCGAAAGGGCCTGGCGCGCGGGCTCGGTGGCGTCCCAGGTTTCCACGCCATCGACGCAGATGTCGCAGTGGCCGCAGGGGTTGGGCATCACTTCGTCGAAGTAGGCCAGCAGCGCCTGGCGGCGGCAGCGGGTCTCCTCGCACAGCGCCAGCATGGCTTCGAGCTTGTGCCGCTCGACGCGCTTGTGGCGCTCGTCGCCCTCGGAGTTCTGCATCATCTGCCGCAGCAGCAGCACGTCCTGCAGGCCGTAGGCCATCCAGGCGTCGGCGGGCAGGCCGTCACGACCGGCGCGGCCGGTTTCCTGGTAGTACGCCTCCAGGCTCTTGGGCAGGTCCAGGTGCGCGACGAAGCGCACGTTGGGTTTGTCGATGCCCATGCCGAAGGCGATGGTGGCGACCATGATCAGCCCTTCCTCGTTGAGGAAGCGCTTCTGGTGGTAGGCCCGCAGGTCGTTGGCCAGCCCGGCGTGGTAAGGCAGCGCCGGGAAGCCTTGATTGGAGAGGAACTCGGCGACCTCCTCGACCTTCTTGCGCGACATGCAGTAGACGATGCCGGCGTCGCCGCGGCGTTCGGCGAGGAACCCCAGCAACTGCTTGCGCGGCTGCTCCTTGGGTACGATGCGGTAGAAGATGTTCGGCCGATCGAAGCTGGAGAGGAACTGCTCGGCGTCCTGCAGGTGCAGGCGCTGGATCATTTCCTCGCGCGTGCGCATGTCCGCCGTGGCGGTCAGGGCGATGCGCGGCACGTGCGGGAACAGCTCGGCGAGCTGGCCCAGCTGCAGGTATTCGGGACGGAAGTCGTGGCCCCATTGCGACACGCAGTGCGCTTCGTCGATGGCGAACAGGCCGATCTGCAGGCGCTGCAGGAAGGCCAGCATGCGCGGCTGCACCAGGCGTTCCGGGGCGAGGTAGAGCAGCTTGATCTCGCCGCGCTGCAGGCGGTCGGCGATCTCGCGCTGGGCGTCGGGGCTCAGCGAGGAGTTCAGCGCCGCGACCGGCACGCCCAGCTCTTCCAGCGTGGCGACCTGGTCCTCCATCAGCGCGATCAGCGGCGATACCACCACGGTCAGACCTTCGCGCAGCAGCGCCGGGACCTGGAAGCAAAGGGACTTGCCGCCGCCGGTGGGCATCAGCACCAGCGCATCGCCGCCGCTGGCCACGCGCTCGATGATCCGCGCCTGATTGCCGCGGAAGGCGTCGTAACCGAAAACGTCTTTGAGGATGCGCAGGGCCTGATCGAGCATGGGGGACTCCGAATGAAGCCGCGCATTATACGCAAGCGATCCGCCCCGCGACCGGCACCTTGTCCGGGAAACTGCGGAAAAATCCGCCACATGCGTCCGAGCTCCGCGTCGGAGCCCTGCGTCGGCGCGGGCTGCACGGGCATTTGGCTTTTGCCGCGGGCCGGCGGAAAGACTACAATTCGGGACCGATCACCTCCGAGGTAGTACCCGATGTCCTTCGCCGACCAATTGTCCCGCCTGCAAGCCTTTCTCGATGCCGATGACCTGCACGAGGAAGCCTTGGATTACGTGGCGGCACACGGCTACCTGACCGCCCTGGCGATCTGCCCGGAGGACGTGCCGGAGCGCGAGTGGATCGACGCCCTGTTCGCCGAGCCGCCGCACTACCGCAGCGAGGAAGAGCGCAGCGAGATCGAGTCCACCCTGGTCCAGCTCAAGGCGCACATCATTCGCCAGATGGCCGGCGACGAGGAACTGGAGCTGCCCTGCGAGCCCTACCTGGGCGACGAGCCGGACGACTCCGACATCCGCGGCTGGTGCATCGGCTTCATGGAAGGCGTGTTCCTGCGTGAAGCGGTGTGGTTCGAGCAGGCCGAAGAAGAAGTCAGCGAGCTGCTGCTGCCGATCATGGTCGGTTCCGGCCTGTTCGACGAACAGCCCGAGTTCGACGAGATCGCCCGCGACCGCGGCCTGGTGGACGACATGGTTGCGCAGATCCCCGAGCTGCTGACCAACCTGTTCCTACTGTGCCAGGCGCCGGAAGAGAAGCCCGCGCTGCTGAAGCCGCGCACTCACTAAACGTTCGATGTCTTCGCGGGAAATCCGCCAGAGCCGCCACGCCTGGGTTCGCTACTGCCTGCTCGGCGTCGGCTGGCTAAGCGTGGCACTGGGCGTGATCGGCATCTTCCTTCCGGTCCTGCCCACCACGCCCTTCCTCCTGCTCGCCGCCGCCTGCTTCATGCGCAGCTCCCAGCGCTTCTACGACTGGCTGGTGAACCACCCGAAACTTGGCCCCTGGATTCGCGACTATCTGGACGGCGAAGGTATCCCGCTCAAGGGCAAGGTCTACGCCATCGGGCTGATGTGGGGCAGCATCCTGATTTCCGGCTTCCTGGTGCAGCGGCCCTGGGCCTGGGCGTTCATGCTGACCAGTGCGACGCTGGTGAGCATCTATTTGATCCGAATGAAAACACGTCGGTTGAAGTGACTCTTCTGCCTAGGCAAGCACCCTCTCCCTAACCCTCTCCCTGAAGGGAGAGGGGATTGTCTGGAGTGGCCTGAAAGCCAGGCATTTTCCTGCTGACTCGGTTGCTGCCCGACACGCCGTACGGCCCCCTCTCCCTTCGCGGCCCTGCACCCAGTGGCGATACGCCAGCGCAAGTTCCAGAAGACCGCCTAGACTGCACTCATCCCACATGGAGCGCTGGCGATGCAGCCACCCCGAGGAGCCCTCAGGCTGTTCGCCAGCCCGCTGCGTCTGCGGGCCGGTGTGCTGCTGCTCGCCCTCCTCGCGCTGACCGCCGGCGCCGCCTGGAACTTCGACACCATCCTGAAGAACGCCGAGCAGCAATATGGCGACCTGGGCACCGGCAAGGGCCGGATCCAGTCCTGGGGACGGCTGATCCAGGACAGCGAGAACCTCGACGAGCCCGCCAAGCTCAAGGCAGTCAACGCCTTCTTCAACGGCGCCCTGGTGTTCACCGACGACCGCACCGTCTGGCACCAGGAGGACTACTGGGCGACCCCGGTGGAATCCCTCTACAAGGGCGCCGGCGACTGCGAGGACTACTCCATCGCCAAGTTCGTCACCCTGCGCCGCCTGGGCGTCGCCAGCGACAAGCTGCGCATCACCTACGTCAAGGCGCTGCAGCAGAACCAGGCGCACATGGTGCTCACCTACTACGCCTCCCCCACTGCCGAGCCGCTGGTGCTGGACAATCTGATCCCGCAGATCAAGCCCGCCTCCCAGCGCAAGGACCTCCTGCCCGTCTACGCCTTCAACGCCGAGGGGCTGTGGCTGCCCGGCCCCGGCGGCGGCAAGCGCACCGGCGACAGCAAGAAGCTGTCGCGCTGGCAGGACCTGTTGACCAAGATGCGCGCCGAGGGCCTGGACCTCGACGAGACGCGATAGGAGAAAACCGGCATGTCATTGCTCAAGCAACTGTTCCTGGCGATCTGCCTGTTCCTCGTGGTGGCCTTCGCCGGCAGCTTCGCCGCCAGCCTGGAAAGCTCCCGCGAGCAGATGATCAGCCAGTTGCGCTCCCACGCCCAGGATGCCGCCACCGCGTTGGGGCTATCGCTCACCCCGCATGTGGATGACCCGGCGATGATCGAGCTGATGGTCAGCTCGATCTTCGATTCCGGCTACTTCGCCACCATCCGCGTAGTGAGCATTCCCGAGGGCAAGGTGATAGTCGAGCGCGACAGCGACACCCAGGACCAGAAGGTGCCGGGCTGGTTCGCCCGGCTGGTCAACCTCAAGGCCCAGGGCGGCGACGCCCTGATCATGCGTGGCTGGGAGCAGGCCGCGCGGGTCGAGGTGGTCAGCCATCCGCAGTTCGCCCTGGCCAAGCTGTGGGACGGTGCGCTGGGCAGCCTTGCCTGGCTGCTGGCCTGCGGGCTGGTCAGCGCCATCCTCGGCGGCTGGCTGCTGCGCACCCAGTTGAAACCGCTGGACCAGATGGTGCAGCAGGCCCATGCCATCACCCGCCGCGAGTTCCTCACCCTGCCCAGGGAGCCGCGCACCCCGGAGCTCAAGCGCGTGGTGCAGGCGATGAACCAGATGGTCGACAAGCTCAAGGCGCTGTTCGCCGAGGAAGCCACCCGCAGCGAGAAACTGCGCGAGGAGGCCTACCAGGACAGCCTCTCGGGCCTGGCCAACCGCCGCCTGTTCGACGCACGGCTGGATGCGCAGCTGTCCCCCAGCGAACAGAACGCCGCCGGCTATTTGCTGCTGCTGCGCCTGAACGATCTGGCCGGGCTCAACCAGCGCCTGGGCGGGCAGCGCACCGACGCGCTGATCCGCGATGTCGCCGAGTTGCTGGAACGTGAGCGCGAGCAGCACGGCACTCCGGACTGGCTGGCCGCCCGAAGCCGTGGCGGCGAATTCACCCTGCTCGCCCCCGGCGTCGACAGCGCCAGCGCCGAACTGCTGGCCGACCAGCTCAGCGCCGCCCTGGAAAACCTGCGCGGCACCGGTGCCAGCGACTGCAAACCGGTGGCGCATCTGGGGCTGGCGGCCTTCCGTCCCGGCGAATCAGCGGCCAGCGTGCTGTCCCGCGCGGACCAGGCGCTGGCGCAGTCGCAATCCTCGCCGGACCGCCCCTGGCAACGCCTGGACAGCTCCGGCGGCCAACCCGCACAGGACTCCCGCGCCTGGCGTGAATGGCTCGACGACGCCCTGCAGAAAGGCAAGCTGCAGCTGTGGTTCCAACCCGTGCGCGCCTGCGCCGAGAACGGCGAACTGCTGCATCAGAAGGTCCTCGCGCGGCTGCTCGATCCCAAGGGCGAGGCGGTCGCGGCCGGGCAGTTCCTGCCCTGGATCGAGCGTTTCGGCTGGTCCGCACGCTTCGACCTGGCGATGCTCGAACATGCCCTCGCCCACCTCGCCCAGCAACCGGGCCCGCTGGCCCTGTCGCTGTCAGCGGAGACCGTGCGCAGCGCCGAGCCGCTGCGCCAGCTGTTCGAGACCCTGCGCACGCACCCGCAGGAAGCGCGGCTGATGACCCTGGAAGTGGACGAACGCTACCTGCCGCCACCTGCCGAACTGGAGAGGCTCGCCCAGTCGGTGCAGGAGGTCGGCGCCAAGCTGGGCCTGCAGCACTTCGGCGGACGCTTCAGCCTGATCGGCAACCTGACCCGCCTGGGGCTGGCGTACCTGAAGATCGATGGCAGCTACATCCGCGCCATCGATCAGGACAACGACAAGCGCCTGTTCATCGAGGCCATGTACCGCGCGTCCAACAGCATCGACCTGCCGCTGATTGCGGAGATGGTGGAGACCGAGGGCGAATTGGCGGTCCTGAGGGAGATGGGGATTGCCGGGGCGATGGGCCGGCTGGTCGGGGCGCCGAAGCCGTCGCAGCGAAATGGGGCGTAGAGCAACGGATTGCGGACGTGGCCTGCTGCCATCAGAGAGCGCATGGTTTGAGATTCTCCCGGCAACAATGGTTTCCGCCGCGATGGATTTCGCGGACAAGGTCCGCTCCTACAGGGGAATTCCAGGGAAATATCCGTGCACTCCGAATGCCCCGTTCAGGAGGCCTCGTTGAAGCGGAGTTTCAGGGGTTGAGCGACATGGATGTCGCGAGAGCCACGATGGGCCAGGGATGGCCCTTCGTGGGGGGACGCCTAGTTCGGGCCCCTGAAACTTCGTTTCAACGAGGGAATTTTTCGCCTAGGCGAAAAACCGGATGTCCGGGGGCAAGACCTTTGCCTAATTTGGGTCGTTTGCCAAAGTAGGTCGCCCGAGGGGGCGAAACCAGAGGCCTGCGCGTACGCCGAAGCGGCGCACCAATACCCATCCCGAAGCAACCTATCGCGGACAAAGTCCGCTCCTACGAAAGCTGAAACGCCGGAGCTGGCCTGTACTCCGGAGCGTGCGGATATTCTTCTGGAAATCCCAAAGCAGGATCAAAAGCGAAAGCGTGAAGTGTTACCTCCGTAGGAGCGGACCTTGTCCGCGAAATCCATCGCGTCGGAACTCATGGTTGCCGGAATAATCGGTAAGACCGCCGCAATATCAGGTTCGCGAGCAAGCTCGCTCCTACCCAGAACCGGACGCCTCAGTCCTTCTTGCCCTTCTTCGCACTGGCGTAAGCCGCCTCCAGCGCATCGTTGATGGTCCTGAGCACCTTCACCCGCGCATAGCGCTTGTCGTTGGCCTCCACCAGCGTCCAGGGCGCGATCTCGGTGCTGGTGCGGTCGACCATGTCGCCCACCGCGTCCACGTACTGGTCCCACTTGTCACGGTTGCGCCAGTCTTCCTCGGTGATCTTGAAGCGCTTGAAGGCAATCGACTCGCGCTCCTTGAAACGCTCCAGCTGGGTTTCCTGGTCAATCGACAACCAGAACTTCACCAGCACGATGCCGTAGTCCGACAGCTGCTCCTCGAAATCATTGATCTCCGCATAGGCACGCAGCCAGTCGGCGTCCGAGGCAAAGCCCTCGACCCGCTCCACCAGCACGCGGCCGTACCAGGAGCGGTCGAAGATGGTGAACTGCCGGCGCGCCGGGATGTGCCGCCAGAAACGCCACAGGTAAGGCTGCGCACGCTCCTCCTCGGTGGGCGCGGCAATCGGCACGATGCGGTACTGGCGCGGGTCCAGCGCGTCGGTCACACGGCGGATGGCGCCACCCTTGCCGGCGGCGTCGTTGCCCTCGAACACGGCGATCAGCGAATGGCTGCGAAAGCGCTTATCGCGCATCAGCGTGGCCAGGCGTGCCTGTTCCTTCGCCAGTTGCGCCTTGTACTGGTCCTTGTCCAGCGACAGGCTCAGGTCCAGCGCATCCAGCAGGCCCTTGTTGTCCAGGCTGGATACCAGCGGCGCAGCGTGCGGCTGCGGGGTCGGGCGGTCCTTGCGCTTGAGCGCGGCCTGCAGGCTCTCGAGGATGGTGCGGCCGACCGTCAGGCTGCGGTAGCGCTCATCGGAGCCCTCCACCACGTACCAGGGCGCATAGTCGCGGCTGGTACGGCGCAGCACGCGCTCGCCGTAGCGCACGAACTTGTCGTAGACCTCGTTCTGCTTCCAGTCGATCTCGCTCAGCTGCCAGCTGCGGGTCGGGTCGTTCTCCAGCGCCTTGAGGCGCTCCTTGAGCTGCTTCTTGGAAAGGTGGAACCAGAACTTGAAGATCAGCGCGCCTTCGTCGGAGTACATACGCTCGAAGCGCTCGGCGTCGTTGATCAGACCGTCGAGCTGGCTGTCCTTGATCTCGCCGGTGACGCGCGCATAGAGCATCTGGCTGTACCAGTTGCCGAAGAAGATGCCGGTCGTGCCCTTGGGCGGCAGGCGACGCCAGAAGCGCCACTGCGGCGGCCGCGAGAGTTCCTCGTCGGTGGGCAGGAGGAAGCTCTCGACGCGGATCAGCCGCGGGTCCATCCATTCGTTGAGCAGCTTCACCGTCTCGCCCTTGCCGGCGCCCTCGATGCCGTTGATCAGGACGATGACCGGGAAGCGCGCCTGCTGCTTGAGCTCGTACTGCGCCTCGAGCAGGGCCTCGCGCAGCACCGCGACCTCCTTCTCGTAGGTTTCCTTGTCGATGGAATGACCGATCTCGGCGGATTCGAACATGCAGCTCTCCTTGATGCGAAGTGCATAGAAAGGTAGCGGAAGTGACGCAGGCTGTCTGCGCGACGGATCGGCTAAACTGCCGCCTTCGTTTCCCTGCCCTGCCCTCCTTCATGCCAGACATCAGCAGCGCCCAGATCGACTGGGACGAGAACGGCCAGCCCACTTCCCGCGTCTACGGCGACGTGTACTTCTCCCGCGACTCGGGCATCGCCGAGACGCACCACGTGTTCATCGACGGCAACCGCCTGGCCGAACGCTTCGCCGCGCTGCCTGCCGGCGGGCGCCTGTGCATCGGCGAGACCGGTTTCGGCACCGGGCTGAACTTCCTCTGCGCCTGGCAGCTGTTCGAAGAGCGGGCGCCGAGTGATGCGCGGCTGCACTTCGTCACCACCGAGAAGTACCCGGTGACGCCGGAAGACCTGCGCCGCGCCTTCGCCCTCTGGCCGGAGCTCGCGCCTCTGTCGGCGCAGGTGCTGGAGCAGTATGTGGCGATCAACCCCGGCTTCCAGCGTCTGGTCTTCGCCGAGGGCCGCGTGGTGCTGACCCTGCTGGTGGGCGACGTACTGGAGACCCTGCCGGAGCTGGATGCGCGCATCGACGCCTGGTTCCTCGACGGCTTTTCCCCGGCGAAGAACCCGCAGATGTGGAACGACGCGCTCTACGCCCAACTCGCCCGCCTATCGGGGCCGGGTACGACCCTTGCCACCTTCACCAGCGCCGGCTTCGTCCGCCGCGGGCTGGGCGCGGCCGGCTTCAAGATCCGCCGCACCCTGGGCTTCGGCAAGAAATGGGAGATGTCCCAGGGAGAGTTCATCGGTGTCGAACAGCCGGCGGGGAAACCCTGGTATGCCCGCCCTGCCCGCCAGGCTGGCGCCCGCGAAGCGCTGGTGATCGGCGGCGGCATGGCCGGTTGCGCCAGTGCCGCCAGCCTTGCCGCGCGGGGCTGGCAGGTAACGCTGATCGAGCGGCACACCGGCCTCGCCGAAGAAGCCTCGGGCAACCCACAGGGCGTGCTCTATCTCAAGCTGTCCGCGCACGGCACGGCACTGTCGCGGCTGATCGTCAGCGGCTTCGGCCACACGCGGCGGCTGATCCAGCGTCTGCAGAAGGGAGAGGAATGGTCCGACTGCGGCGTGCTGCAACTGGGCTTCGATGAGGCCGAAGCCCAGCGTCAGGGCAAACTGGCCGAAGCCTTCCCGGCCACCTTGCTGCGCCAGCTGGACAAGGCCGAAGCGGAATCCATCGCCGGTGTCGGCCTGCCCGCCGGCGGCCTGTTCTATCCCGAAGGCGGCTGGGTGCATCCGCCCGCGCTGTGCCGGCATCTCGCGCAGCATCCGAACATCCGCGTGCTGGCCGGCGAGGAAGTCCGCCTGCAACGCGACGCCGAGGGCTGGAGCGCCTGGAGCGGCGAGACAAAGCTCGCCAGCGCGCCCATCGCCATTCTCGCCACCGCCGCCGAAGTACGCCGTTTCCCGGGTGCCGGGTCGCTGCCGATGAAGCGCATCCGCGGACAGATCACCCGCGTGCCGGCCACCGCCGAGAGCGCCGCGCTGAGTACCGTGGTCTGCGCCGAAGGCTACGTCGCCCCGCCGCGCCACGGCGAGCACACTCTGGGTGCCAGTTTCGAATTCAAGCGAGACGACACTGAGCCATCATTGGAGGAACACCTGGGCAACCTCGAGCTGCTGGCGGAAATATCCACGGACCTGACCACACGCATGCACATCGCCGAGCTCGACCCGGCAACGCTGCAAGGCCGCGCCGCCTTCCGCTGCACCACACCGGATTACCTGCCGCTGGTGGGGCCGCTGGCGGACCGCGACGCCTTCACCCAGGCTTACGCGGTGCTCGGCAAGGATGCGCGACAGGTGCCGGAGACGCCCTGCCCCTGGCTCGACGGCCTGTACCTGAACAGCGCCCACGGCTCGCGCGGACTGGTCACCGCACCGCTGGCCGGCGAACTGCTGGCAGCCTGGATCGACGACGAGCCGCTGCCCGTGCCGCGCGCCGTGGCCGAGGCCTGCCACCCTAACCGTTTCTTCCTGCGCGACGTCGTGCGCGGCCAGAAGAACTCCTGATCATTACGCGGTTCATCGAGCGAACCGCGCCAGCCTCCAGAGCGGACCACCGACATGGATGCACTGCTGTTCGAATCTTCCGCCATCGGCCTGATCCTGGGCCTGCTGCTGGGCCTCACCGGCGCCGGCGGCTCGCTGGTGGCGCTGCCCCTTCTGCTCAGCCTGCACCTGCCGCTGCACGATGCCATCGGCGTCAGCCTCGGCGCCGGTGAGG
>NZ_JBGLYK010000135.1:0-15733 GCF_047304025.1 Pseudomonas sp. Pseusp97
GGCTCGGATATGTGTAAAACCCACAGTCTATCACGCGCTCTGGGTTGCCCTATAAACCCGGCCCGGTCAAATCCACACAACCCACACCGCGCGGCCGGGGCCGCGCGTTGTCAGGCAAGGGTGACGCTTACTTGCCGGTCTTGATGGTGTTCCAGGTGCGGGTCCGCACGCGGTCGATCTTCATCGGCATGGATTCGAGGGCGAACAGCTTGGCCATCTTTTCCTGCGGCGGGTAGATCGCCGGGTCCGCCTTGATCGCCTTGTCCACCAGCGGGTCGGCGGCCAGGTTGCCGTTGGCGTAGTGCACGTAGTTGCTCACGCCGGCCATCACCTCGGGGCGCAGCAGGTAGTTCATGAAGGCGTAGGCGGCTTTTTCATCCGGCGCGTCGTTGGGCATGGCGACCATGTCGAACCACAGCGGCGAGCCTTCCTTCGGAGTGGAGTACTGGATTTCCACGCCGTTCTTGGCTTCCTTGGCGCGGGTGGCGGCCTGCAGGATGTCGCCGGAGAAGCCGACGGCTACGCAGATCTCGCCGTTGGCCAGGTCGCTGACGTACTTGGAGGAGTGGAAGTAGCGGATGTACGGACGCACCTTGATCAGCGCTTCCTCGGCCTTCTTGTAGTCATCCAGCTTCTGGCTGTGATGCGGCAGGCCCAGGTAGTTCAGGGTGATCGGCAGCAGCTCCGGGCCGTTGTCCAGCACCGCGACGCCGCACTTGGCCAGCTTCTCCATGTACTCGGGCTTGAAGAAGATGTCCCAGGAGTCGATCGGCGCGTTGTCGCCCAGCACTTCCTTGACCTTCGCCGGGTTGTAGCCGATGCCGGTGGTGCCCCACAGGTAGGGGAAACCGTGCTCGTTGCCCGGGTCGTTCACTTCCAGCGCCTTCATCAGCACCGGGTTGAGGTTCTTCCAGTTCGGCAGCTGGCTCTTGTCCAGCTTCTTCAGCGCGCCGGCCTGGATCTGCTTGGCCATGAAGTGGTTCGACGGCACCACGATGTCGTAACCGGATTTGCCGGTCATCAGCTTGCCATCGAGGGTCTCGTTGCTGTCGTAGACGTCATAGGTCGCCTGGATACCGGTTTCCTTGGTGAAGGTCGGCACGGTGTCCGGGGCGATGTAATCGGACCAGTTGTAGATCTTGACGCTGTCGGCCTGGGCGGCGCCGGCGGCAACGGAGAGCGAGAGTGCGAGGGTGGAGAGCAACGGGGCGGAAATTTTCATTCTTGTGTTCCTGACAACGGTGCGGAATGCCCGGGCCATCCGCGAAAGATGGGCGACGCTGTGTCGCGGGGCTGCGCAAGAATTAACCATTTTGCCGGAACATGGCGAGGGGCCATGGCTGCCTGCGGGTCCGCAGACAGCGCACGTGACCTGAGCCGCACCGATTCGGAACGGCAGGTAGGAAACCGCCCCGCGAAGGGGCGGAATAGAGCTTACTGGACCAGTTCCTGGTCCTCGAATACGCCGTCGAAGAGCATGGTGGAGAGGTAGCGCTCGCCCGAGTCCGGCAGCACCACGACTATGGTCTTGCCCTGCATGTTCGGTTCTTCGGCGAGCTTCGCCGCGGCGGCCATGGCGGCGCCGCTGGAAATACCGCAGAGGATGCCTTCCTCCTGCATCAGGCGCAGGGCCATGTTCTTCGCGTCCTCGTCGGCGATGGTGGCGACGCGGTCGACCAGCGACAGGTCGAGGTTCTTCGGCACGAAGCCGGCGCCGATGCCCTGGATCTTGTGCGGGCTGGGCTTGATCTCCTCACCGGCCAGCGCCTGGCTGATCACCGGCGAGGCGACCGGCTCGACAGCCACCGAGAGAATCGGCTTGCCCTTGGTGTTCTTGATGTAGCGCGACACGCCGGTGATGGTGCCACCGGTGCCGACGCCGGCCACCAGCACGTCCACCGCGCCATCTGTGTCGTTCCAGATTTCCGGGCCGGTGGTCTTCTCGTGGATCGCCGGGTTGGCCGGGTTGTCGAACTGCGCCGGCATGAAATATTTCGCCGGGTCGCTGGCGAGGATTTCCTCCGCCTTGGCGATGGCGCCCTTCATGCCCTTGGCCGGCTCGGTCAGCACCAGCTCGGCGCCCAGCGCCTTGAGCACCTTGCGGCGCTCCAGGCTCATGGAGGAGGGCATGGTGAGGATCAGCTTGTAGCCACGGGCCGCGGCGACGAAGGCCAGGCCGATGCCGGTGTTGCCGGAGGTCGGCTCGACGATGCTCATGCCCGGCTTCAGGCGGCCGCTGGACTCGGCATCCCAGATCATGTTGGCGCCGATCCGGCACTTCACCGAGTAGCCGGGGTTGCGCCCTTCGATCTTGGCCAGGATGGTGACGCCGCGCGGGGCGATGCGGTTGATCTGGACCAGCGGTGTATTGCCGATGGACTGCGCGTTGTCTGCGTAGATGCGGCTCATGATGAGAGTCCTTGTCGCTCGAAGGTGATCAGAAAGCCTATTCCCAGCCCGCCTTCCAGTCCAGACGCAGAACCGGCATAAGGATGGGCGCGGCGGCGCCGGTGTCGGGCTCCACTGGGAACTGCAAGCTCACGCAAGAGACCGCGCGTGGCTGGGTTGAGGGTGACCGGGCATTCAGTGACTGAATGCCCGTCCTGCGTTCACAGTCGAGCGCCATGCGCGTTATAGTCGCAGTCTCCCAAACGCACATTTCCGCCCGGGCCTTCCCCGGCCGCTACCGTTCGAGGATTCACCGATGAAGTTCGAAGGCACCCAGTCCTACGTCGCCACCGACGACCTCAAGCTGGCGGTCAACGCCGCCATCACCCTGCAGCGCCCGCTGCTGGTGAAAGGCGAGCCGGGCACCGGCAAGACCATGCTGGCCGAGCAGCTGGCGGAGTCCTTCGGCGCCAAGCTGATCACCTGGCACATCAAGTCCACCACCAAGGCCCACCAGGGCCTCTACGAGTACGACGCGGTCAGCCGCCTGCGCGACTCGCAGCTGGGCGTGGACAAGGTCCACGACGTGCGCAACTACATCAAGAAGGGCAAGCTCTGGGAGGCCTTCGAGGCCGAGGAGCGCGTGATCCTGCTGATCGACGAGATCGACAAGGCCGACATCGAGTTCCCCAACGACCTGTTGCAGGAACTCGACAAGATGGAGTTCTTCGTTTACGAGACCAACGAGACCATCAAGGCCAAACAGCGTCCGATCATCATCATCACCTCCAACAACGAGAAGGAACTGCCGGACGCCTTCCTGCGCCGCTGCTTCTTCCACTACATCGCCTTCCCCGACCGCGAGACCCTGCAGAAGATCGTCGACGTGCACTACCCGAAGATCAGCGGCACGCTGGTCAGCGAGGCGCTGGACATCTTCTTCGACGTACGCAAGGTGCCGGGCCTGAAGAAGAAGCCCTCCACCTCCGAACTGGTGGACTGGCTGAAGCTGCTGATGGCCGACAACATCGGCGAAGCCGTGCTGCGCGAGCGTGACCCCACCAAGGCCATCCCGCCGCTGGCCGGCGCCCTGGTGAAGAACGAGCAGGATGTTCAGCTGCTTGAACGCCTTGCCTTCATGAGCCGCCGCGCTTCGCGCTGAATCTGACTGGCTCTTTGTAGGAGCGAGCTTGCTCGCGAACCTTGCGGACTCGCAAGGAGCTTCGCGAGCAAGGACTAGGCGTCCCCCACGCTCCTACAGGGCATGTGCTCCACGAGAGGATGCAGCCATGCTGCTCAACCTGTTCAACGAAATGCGCGCGGCCAAGGTGCCGGTGTCGGTGCGCGAGCTGCTCGACCTGATCGATGCGCTCAAGCACCGCGTCGTGTTCGCCGACATGGACGAGTTCTATTACCTCGCCCGCACCATCATGGTGAAGGACGAGCGCCATTTCGATAAGTTCGACCGGGCCTTCGGCGCCTACTTCAAGGGCCTGGAAAAGCTCGACGACCATCTCAAGGCGCTGATCCCCGAAGAGTGGCTGCGCAAGGAATTCGAGCGCCTGCTGACCGCCGAGGAACGCGCGCAGATCCAGTCGCTCGGCGGCCTGGACAAGCTCATCGAGGAGTTCAAGAAACGCCTGGAAGAGCAGAAGGAACGCCACGCCGGCGGCAACAAGTGGATCGGCACCGGCGGCACCAGCCCCTTCGGTTCCGGTGGCTTCAACCCCGAGGGCATCCGCGTCGGCGATGCCGGCAAGCGCCAGGGCAAGGCCGCCAAGGTGTGGGATCAGCGCGAGTACAAGAACCTCGACGACCAGGTCGAACTGGGCACGCGCAACATCAAGATCGCCCTGCGCCGCCTGCGCAAGTTCGCCCGCGAGGGGGCGGCGGAAGAGCTGGACATCGATGGCACCATCGACCACACCGCCAAGGATGCCGGGCTGCTCAACATCCAGATGCGCCCCGAGCGTCGCAACACCGTGAAGCTCCTGCTGCTGCTGGATATCGGCGGCTCGATGGACGCCCACGTGAAGGTCTGCGAGGAGCTGTTCTCGGCCTGCAAGACCGAGTTCAAGCACCTGGAGTACTTCTACTTCCACAACTTCATCTACGAGTCGGTGTGGAAGAACAACCTGCGCCGCTCCAGCGAGCGCACCGCGACCTTCGACCTGCTGCATAAATACGGGCCGGACTACAAGGTGGTGTTCGTCGGCGATGCCGCCATGGCGCCCTACGAGATCACCCAGGCCGGCGGCAGCGTCGAGCACTGGAACGAGGAGGCCGGCTACGTCTGGATGCAGCGCTTCATGGAGAAGTACAAGAAGCTCATCTGGATCAACCCCTATCCGAAGGACACCTGGAACTACACCGCGTCCACCGGCCTGGTGCGCGAGCTGGTGAAGGAGCAGATGTTCCCGCTGACCCTGAGCGGCCTGGAAGAGGGCATGCGTTTCCTCTCCCGCGGTTGATCTTTGCCGTGGTTGAGCGCCAGGACGGTGCAATCGCACTGTCCCGGTGTCCGCAAAGGTAACCTCGGCGCATGGCGGCACAGCTCCCGCCATGCGTCGCGGCCCCGCCCCGCAGGGATCGATACGGCCATGCAAGGTGGCCGGCACGCAACTTGCCTGCCCCTGACCTGCGCCTGTCGCGGTAACATCCGGTGGCGCGCCGTAGCGTCTACGATGGGCATCGAATGAATCCTCTGACCTTCTCCCGCTCCACCTGGCTCAACTCCCTGCACATGACCTCGCTGACCGTCGCGCTGATGGAGTCGGAGGGGCACAGCCGCGAGGCCATCCTCGAAGGCAGCGGCATCACCGGCGATGACCTGCTCGACCTGCGCCGGCTGGTCAGCCCCTGGCAGGAGCAGCAGGTCTTCGCCAACGTGCAGAACCTTGCCGGCGAACCCGCCCTGGGCCTGCGCCTGGGGGTACGCACGCGCATCACCGCCTACGGCTTGCTGGGCTACGCGCTGATCTCCGCGCCGACCCTTGGCGAGGCGCTGCGCATTGGCCTGAGCTACCCGGTGCTGCTGGGCACCTACTTCCACCTGGCGCTGGAGGTGGACGGCGACATGGCCTGGCTGGTCGCCACCGGCTACGGCGAGGAAGAGGCGATGCGCCCGTTCAACACCGAGCTGTGCCTCGGTTCGCTGAAGGTGGCCTGTGCTGACCTGCTCGGCCAGCCGCTACCGCTGGTGCGCGCAGAATTCGACTACGTAGGCCCGGCGGAGCGACGTGCCGCCTACGCCACGCTGTTCGGCTGCCAGCTGGACTTCGACTGCGCGCGCAGCGCCATCGGTTTCCCCGCCAGTTGGCTGGACATGCGCCTGCCGCTGGCCGACGCCGTGACCCACCGCGAAATGCTCGAACAGTGCCGCCGGCAGAACATCGACCTGGCCGCGCGTCGTGCCTGGCTGGACAAGGTCCGCGCGATTCTCGGTGAACGCCTGCAGGAACCGCCGGGGCTGGAAGAGCTGGCGCGCCGGCTGAACTGCTCCTCGCGCAGCCTGCGTCGCCACCTGCAACAGCAGCAGACCAGCTACCAGCAACTGCTCGACGAACTGCGCTTCGCCCGCGCCAAGGAACTGCTGCAGGACGGCGACATGCCGATCTACCGCATAGCCGAGGAACTGGGCTTCAGCGAGACCGCCAGCCTGCGTCACGCCTTCCAGCGCTGGAGCGGCCAGCCGCCGAGCCACTTCCGAGCGTAACGAGCGGTGCATAAAGGGCCGTGCGTGAAGGACCGCGCCTGAAATTTCTGTCGGAATTGTCATGGATCAAGAAGCCCGGAGAGTCGCCGGGCATAGCCTTGAGCGATCCCACAAGGAAGCCCGAGGGCCTGACCATGGCCAAGAAATTTCCGCTCAACCCGCCGCACCCCGAGCGCATCTGCTGGGGTTGCGACCGTTATTGCCCGGCGACCAACCTGGCCTGCGGCAACGGCGCGGATCGCACCATGCACCCGGCCGAGATGCTCGGGGATGACTGGTACCAGTTCGGCGACTGGGGTATCGAGGCGCCCAACACGATTTCCGCGGTGCAGCTGGAGCCAGCCGGCTAGCATTCTCCCGCGCCCTTGCGGCGCCGGAAAAAGACGAAAGCGCGCACTCCCTCCCCGGAGTGCGCGCTTTTGCGTCATCAGCCCTTGTTCGGGGTAATGCCGTAGATCTTCTGGAAGCGGGCGATCAGGGCGTCCGGCTTCTTCTCTTCCTTCTGCATCAGGTACACCACGCGCTCGCCGTTGGGGCCGCTGGCGATTTCGGTGTGGCGGAAGATCGGCTCGCCCAGGCCGTTCATGTCGACCATGTCGCCGTAGCGCTGGGCCACGTAGATCACGCCGTCCTGGCGGATTTCGCCGTAGAAGCCGGCGGCCGGCGGCAGGCTCTGCTTGAGGAACTGGTAACCGGCGATCTTCTTCACGTCCTTGCCCTGATCCTCGGCTCGCACGACCAGCACGATGTCCTGGCCGAACTTGTCCTTCTCGCCGACTTCCCTGGTGTACGCGGTCTTGCCGGTCACCAGGTAGTCGCGGTAGACGGTGGCGTCATCGAACACGTAGAGGGTGGACTCGGTACGTACCAGGTACCAGTCGTCGTTGTTGGGCGTGGCTTCCTTGCTGGCGACCTGCTGTTGGCCGGCGCAGCCGGCGAGGGCGGCGACGAGCAGGGCGAGGGATGCAGTTTTGTGGGCAGTCTTCTTGTTGAACATCTCGGGGGCTTCCCTGGTTGAAAGCCTGCGAGTTTCAACGGGCCACATAACCGATTGATGACGGCGAAATGACGAATTGTTTCCAGGCTGCAGCGCCCGGATACCGGACGCTGTAGCCGATCAGGCCGCCATCACGGGCGGGCTTCGAGGATCAGGTTGAACGGCGTTTCTGCCGCGCGGCGGAAGCGGCTGAAACCGGCCTCCTCGAACACCTTGCGCAGGCGCGCTTCGCCGGCCTGGGCGCCAAGTCCCAGCCCGACTTCCTGGGACAGCGAGTTCGGTGTGCAGATGAAGGTCGAGGCGGCGTAGAACAGTCGCCCCACCGGGTTCTGGTTGTCGTCCAGCCGGTCATTGGCGAAGGGCTCCACCAGCAGCACCGTGCCATCCGCCTTGAGTGCCTGGCGCGCGTGCTGCGCGGCGCCCACCGGGTCGCCCATGTCGTGCAGGCAGTCGAAGAAGCAGATCAGGTCGTAGTCGGTGCCGGGGTAGTCCTTGGCGCTGGCGCGCTGGAAACTGGCGCGTCCGGCGACCTCGGCCTGGTCGGCGCGCTGGTTGGCCACGTCGATGGACGGCTGGTGGTAGTCGAAGCCGACGAAGTTCGACGCCGGGAAGGACTGCGCCATGACGATGGTGGAGGCGCCGTGGCCGCAACCGACGTCGGCGACTCGAGCACCGCGTTCGAGCTTGTCGACCACCTCGTCCAGCGCCGGCAGCCACTCCGCGACCAGGTGCGCGCGATAGCCGGGGCGGAAGAACTTCTCGGTGCCGGAGAACATGCAGGGGTGGTGGTCGCCCCAGGCCAGGCCGCCGTCGCCGCGCATGGCGGCGACCAGCTTGTCCTTGTCGTGGTAGAGCGCGGCGACCACCGAGGCGCCGCCGGCGACGTAGACTGGCGAGTCCTCGATGGCCAGCGCCATGGCCTGTTCCTCGGGCAGGCGGAAGTTGCCGTCCTGGTGCTCCATGTAGCCGGAGGCGGCGTGGGCGCTTAGCCATTCGCGCAGCAGGCGGGCATTGCAGCCGCTGCGTTCGGCCAGTTGCGCCGGGCTGAGCCATTGGCCGTCGGCCATGGCTTTGTAGAGGCCGAGCTCTTCGCCCAGGATGATATTGGCGAGCATCGCCGCGCCGCCCATGTCGGTGACCAGCTTGCCCATGAATTCGTTGAGTCTGGCTTCGTCCATCGCGCGATCTCCCGTACGCAGCCGCGGGGAGGCCCGGCGGCAACCGAGGAAGGAAGGCGGCAGGCGGCGGTGCCGGGTGCCGCGACGGGCGCCGGCCAACGGCGGGCACGGGACGCTGCGGGCGCAACGGAATCTCCCGAGCGGGACTGTTGCGCAGAGGCCGGCGAGGCGGCTGCCCCGCCGGCGTAACCCCTTCATTCTACGGCGACGGATTCGGCCCGGTGTCGTCGCCGACTTGCGGTGCTGCCGCCTCGTCGACAGGCTCCGCGCGCACCATTTGTGGCCGCTGCAGGATCAGGTTCTGCGGCGTGCTCAGGCTGATGCCGGCCTCGCGCAGGCCGCTGAAGATGGTGAACAGCAGGTCGCTCTTGGTCGAATAGACCGCGCGCGGGCTGCTGACGTTGCCGGACGCCGCCAGCGTCAGGCCGGTGGCGCTGAGGTCCTTGAAGGACACCGAGGGAGCCGGCGTCTCCACTATGTTCTCGTGCTCGCTGTAGGCCTTGAGCATCAGCTCGCGGACCTTCTGCACGTCGGTGTCCAGCGGCAGGGTGAGGTTGATGCCGACCACCCCCAGGGCGCTGCCCATGGTCACGTTGCGCACGTTCTGCGAGATGAACTGGGAGTTCGGCACTATCACCGTGGACTGGTCGGACATCTGGATTTCCGTGGCGCGCACGTTGATCCGCCGGATATCGCCCTCCACGCCGCCGGTCAGGCTGACCCAGTCGCCGACCTTCACCGGGCGCTCGGTGAGCAGGATCAGCCCGGAAATGAAGTTCTGCACGATGGCCTGCAGGCCGAAACCGATACCCACCGACAGGGCGCTGACCACCCAGGTCAGGCTGGTGAGGTTGATGCGCAGCGCCGAGAGCACCAGCAGCACCAGGATGACCATGCCGATGTAGCCCACCAGCGTCACCAGCGAGGCGCGCATGCCCACGTCCATGCGGGTTTCGGGCAGCAATTCGTCGGCCAGCCAGCGCTTGAGCAGGCGCAGGCCGAACAGGCCGGCGGCGAGGGTGCCCAGCGCCAGCAGGATGTCCTGCGGGACGATGTTCAGGCGGCCCAGCGACTGGCCGCTTTCCACCAGTTGCACCAGTCCCTGGAGCAGTTCGCCGGGGCTGGTGCCGGAGGTCGAGAAGGCGATCAGCAGCGTGGACAGCACCAGCAGCGTGCGCCCTGCGCCGGTCAGCAGCGTGGCGAACTGTGCCTGGTGGCGTGGATCGACGCCAAGGTTCTCCGCCAGCCGTTCACCGATGGGCTGGCGCGGTGATAGCAGCACTTCGCAGAGGTCGACGAACAGCGTGGTCAGCAGGTAGCCGGTGGCGCACACCACGCTGGCCCAGAGCAGCTTGCCGGCGAAGAAGTAGGCCAGCGACAGGTAGCCGGTGACCAGCGCCAGGACGATCAGCAGGACGGTGACCAGCATCGCCAGCACGAGGATGCCGGCCAGCGCCGAGGTCTCGTGGCCCTCGGCCTCGCGGCGCGCCCGGCGGTAGCGATACAGCGCGATACCGTACAGCAGGGCGGTCGCCAGGGCGGTGATACCGTTGACCGCCACGGTCAAGGCGAGGCTGGCGCCGCTGGCGCTGTTGACACGATCCAGGGTGCCCAGCACCAGCAGCAGCCAGGCCATCAGCCAGGGGAAGGGGGAGAGGGCGCTCGCCACCGGATCGGGCAGGTCGGGCAGGCGCCAGGACGGCCGTTGTACGGCCAGCAGTGCGCGCCCCAGGCCGGCCGTGAAGGTGCAGAAGATCACCAGCGAGAGCAATTGATCGCCCAGGTTGGCCATGTTGCCGCTGAGCTGGCCGTGCCAGTTCATGCCCTCGTGGATCAGCGTGGCGCCACCGCCCAGGGTCAGGATGGTGGCCAGGCCGACCGCTACCGCCAGGGCGCTGCGGCGCAGCCGGCCGACCGGAATCCAGCGGATCATCGCCTTGGTCAGCAGTTGCTCCAGCAGACGCCGGCCGGGAACCCACAGCAGCACGGCAACCACCAGGCTGGCGATGAAGGGCGAGCGATGCGCGGGTTGCCAGGTGGTGGCGAAGGCTTCGCCAAACTGCGCACGCATTGACTGCAGGCGCGTCAGGTCATCGTCGGTGGGGCGGATCAGGGTCGACCAGAAGCGTGGACTCAGGGGCGGCGGGTAGCGCGTGGCGATCTGCGAGTTGAACTGGCTGCGGCGCAGGTTGACGATCTGCGCGGCGAGGTCCTGGGAAGTCTTGTCCAGCTGGTTGGCGCGCTCCAGTTGCTTCTGCAGGTCCTTCTGGGCGTCCGTCAGGTCGTTGCGCTGCCGGGTCAGGCTGTCGGCCTCGTTCGGGGTGACCGGGCCGAGCACCTTGAGCTGGTCCTCGGTGCGCGACAGGGCCGTGGCAATGTCGGTGGCGTTCTGTTCCGCGCGGGCCTGTACGGCCAGCGCGGACTGCCGCAGGTTCGACAGCAGGCCGTCGTCGCTGTCGGCGGAGACGCGCTGGCGGATCAGTTCGAGGCGGGCGCTGAGCTGGTCGACGCCTGCGTCCTCGGGCAGCTCGGGCAGTTGAATGGAATCGCCGGCCTGGACGTCGGTCGGCTCGTCCGCCAGCACGGCGCCGCTGCCGGCCAGCGCCATGGTCAGCATCAGCAGCGCCCGGCTGCAGGCGCGTACGAAGGTTTCCCGCATCTTCCCCCATCCTGTGGTCAAACCGCTTGATGATGTTCGACCGGCCCTGGGCCGGGACAATTCCCTGAGCATAGCGCCGCTGCATTTGTTCTTTACCGGCAGAATCGGCAGCAGCGAATATGCAGATGGTTAAAGGTCATAAATTCTGGCCATATTGATCCCCTTTTGGCCGCTTCCGCTGTTCTGTGCGGCACGGCTGCTGGGCAGAATTCCCGTCACCGGACAACAAGAATCCTTCAGAGGGTACTCCCATGCTTACCGTGTACAGCGATGATCACCGCCTGCATTTCGGCCAGTCCGAACTGGTCGACGGCAAACTCCAGCCCTGCTTCGAGATGCCCAGCCGCGCGGACACCGTGCTGGCCCGCGTGAAGTCGCAGAACCTGGGCGAGATCATCGCCCCCCAGGACTTCGGCATGCAGCCGATCCTGCGCGCACACAACACCCGTTACGTCGAATTCCTCAAGGGTGCCTGGGCCCGCTGGGCAGCAGAAGGCCACACCGGCGACCTGGTTTCCACCACCTTCCCGGGCCGCCGCCTGCTCCGTGACGGCCCCATCCCGACTGCACTGATGGGCGAGCTGGGCCACTACAGCTTCGACACCGAGGCGCCGATCACCGCCGGCACCTGGCAGGCCGTGTACAGCTCGGCACAGGTCGCGCTGACCGCCCAGGACCACATGCGCCAGGGTGCCAACATGGCCTTCGGCCTGTGCCGTCCGCCGGGTCACCACGCCGGCAGCGACTTCATGGGCGGCTACTGCTTCCTCAACAATGCCGCCATCGTCAGCCAGGCGTTCCTCGACCAGGGCGCCAAGCGCGTGGCCATCCTCGACGTGGACTACCACCACGGCAACGGCACCCAGGACATCTTCTACCGCCGCAACGACGTGCTGTTCGCCTCGATCCATGGCGACCCGCTGGTGGAATACCCGTACTTCCTCGGCCACGCCGACGAGCACGGCGAAGGCGCCGGTGAAGGCTACAACCACAACTACCCGCTGGCCCACGGCACCGGCTGGGACGGCTGGTCCGCCGCGCTGGACGACGCCTGCAGGAAGATTTCCGCCTACGCGCCGGACGCGGTGGTTGTCTCCCTGGGCGTGGATACTTACAAGGACGACCCGATTTCGCAGTTCAAGCTGGACAGCCCGGACTACCTGAAGATGGGCGCGCGCATCGCCGCCATGGGTATTCCGACCCTGTTCATCATGGAAGGCGGTTACGCGGTGGAGGCCATCGGCGTCAACGCGGTGAACGTGCTGCAGGGCTACGAAGGCGCTGCACGCTGACAAGACGAATCGGGCGGATGAGAATCCGCCCGATTGCTTTTCATTGCTCGCAACCTTTTGCGCGAGCGCATCCAGCTGGGGAAGGACATGAACAAGAAAACCGCGCTGCGCGGCCTGCTCGCCGCCGCCACCCTCGTCACGGCCAGCGTTGCCAGCGCTGAACCGCAAGTGCGCATCTACAACTGGTTCGACTATATCGGCCCGGACACCCTCAAGGGTTTCCAGGGCGAGACCGGCATCAAGCCGCAATACGACGTCTACGACAGCAACGAAGTGCTGGAGGCCAAGCTGCTATCCGGGCACTCGGGCTATGACGTGGTCGTGCCCAGCGACAGCTTCCTCCCCAACTACCTCAAGGCCGGCGTGTTCCAGCCGCTGGACAAGAGCAAGCTGCCGAACTGGAATAATCTCAACCCGGCACTGCTCAAGGTGCTGGAGAGCAAGGACCCGGGCAACCAGTACGTGATGCCGTACATGTGGGGCACCAACGGCATCGCCTACAACGTCGACAAGGTCAAGGCGGTGCTCGGCGACAACGCGCCGGTGGACTCCTGGGACCTGGTGTTCAAGCCGGAAAACCTCGCCAGGCTCAAATCCTGTGGCGTGGCCTTCCTCGACTCGCCCACCGAGGTGATCCCGCAGGTCCTGCATTACCTGGGCCTGTCGCCCAACAGCCGCAACCCGGACGATTACAGGAAGGCCGAGGAACTGCTGGCCAAGCTGCGCCCGAACATCACCTATTTCAGCTCCTCGAAGTTCGTCACCGACCTCGCCAACGGCGACGTCTGCGTGGCCCTGGCCTGGTCCGGCGGCGCGATGCAGGCGGCCAACCGCGCCAAGGAGGCGGGCAACGGCATCCACATCGAGTACCGCATTCCCAAGGAAGGCGCCGCCGCGTGGTTCGACGTGCTGGCGATTCCGAAGGATGCGAGGAATGTCGAGCAGGCGCACGCCTTCCTCAACTACCTGCTGCGCCCGGAAGTGGTCGCGCCGATCTCCGACTACGTCGCCTACGCCAACCCCAACCAGGCGGCGGATGGGCTGATCTCCAAAGAGCTGCACGACAACCCGAACGTCTACCCGCCGGCGGACGTGCAGGCCAGGCTGTTCTCGGTGGAAATGCTGCCGCCCAAGCTTGAGCGCATCCGTACCCGCACCTGGACCCAGGTGAAATCCGGGAAATAATGTCGCTGGCGGCTGGCTGAAGAGCGGATTTCCGTTGGCGGCCGGCTGGCGCGAACTGGCATGATCGGCGGACTTTCCTCGAGGAAGTCCGCCGATTGTCCTTTGGGCTTCCCGCTTTTCTTCAACTGCCGAGCCTTGCCATGAACTCCCAAGCCAACATCGAGCGCAAGGGCGCCGACGCCTTCGCCATTCAGGTCATGACCGGCCTGTGCGTCATCTGGGGTATCCAGCAAGTGGTGGTGAAGCTGGCCGCGCCGGACATCGCGCCGATCATGCAGGCCTTCGGGCGCAACCTGGTGGCTGCCGTGGTCGTGGGGCTGCTGATGTGCTGGCGCGGCGGCTGGGAAGGCTTCCTGCGCCAGGGCACGCTCAAGGGTGGGCTGCTGGCCGGCGTGCTGTTCGCCGCCGAGTTCTTCTTCATCGCCCAGGGGCTGGTCTATACGTCGGCCTCGCACATGGCGGTGTTCATCTATACGGCGCCGATCTTCTCGGCGCTGGCGCTGCATTTCCTGCTGCCCAGCGAGCGCCTGCGGCCGTTGCAATGGCTGGGGATCGGCGTGTGCTTTGCAGGAATCGCCCTGTGTTTCGGTGGGGGCTTCGACCTGGCGAACATGGATAGCCGCATGCTGCTGGGCGACGCTTTCGGTGTACTGGCCGGGTTCTCCTGGGGCATGACCACGGTGGCGGTGCGCACCACGCGGCTGTCCGAGGCTAAGCCGATCCTGACGCTGTTCTATCAACTGCTGACCGCCGCCCTGTTGCTCCCCTTCGCCGCGCTGGCGCTGGGCAAGACCCAGGACGTGAACTTCACCGCCATCGGCGTGGGCAGCGTGCTGTTCCAGGGGCTGGTGGTGTCCTTCTTCAGCTACTTCACCTGGTTCTGGCTGCTGCGTCGTTACCTGGCGTCTAACCTGGCGGTGTTTTCCTTCATGACGCCGATGTTCGGCATCGCCTTCGGCGTGCTTATCCTCGGCGAGCCGCTGACCCTGAATTTCGTCGCGGGCGCCGTGCTGGTGCTGGCGGGCATCACCCTGGTGAGCAGCGAACAGTGGATCCGGCGGATGTTGCGCCGCTGATGGAGATATGCCGCTCGCTTGATTCAGGTCAGGCGTCGCGGCGAAGCAAGGCGATAGTCTTTGTTTCAAGGAGTGAGTGGCACGGGCGGAGAGTGGGACGCCGGGCTATTCTTCCTAGGGCGGCCCATGGTGGTAACGGGCCGCCCGACCTGAATTCGAACGAGGAGGCACTCCATGAAAGTCTGGCTGCAAAGCATTGCGTGGAAACTCGGTGTCACGCTCGGCCTGATCGAGCCTCCACGTCTGCAACCCATCCCCATCCGCAGCGACGAGCAACGTCGCCTGATGGAACAGCGCCGGCGCTACTGATAACGCCCGCGCCAAGCGCAAAAGGAAAACCCGCCAGCTGGCGGGTTTTTTCTTTGTTCTCCACGGATGGCCCGTCATTCGTGGGCCTTGAACCAGTCGTCGATCATCGTTTTCAGCTTTTTCCCGGAGAAGCTCGCGAAGTGCCCGCCGTGCACGGTGCGCACCGGCAGCTCGCGCAGGCGCGCCAGGCTTGCGGCGTAGTCGTCGAGGTTGGAGTGGTAGGCATCCTCGATCAGCGGGCCGTCGTAGATGATATCGCCGGAGAACAATGTCTGCGTCTTTTCTTCCCATAGGCTGATGCCACCCGGCGAATGGCCGGGCGTGTGCAGCACCTGCAGGATGCGGTCGCCCAGATCGAGCACGTCGCCTTCGTCGATGGTGCGGGTCGCCGGCGCGGCCTTGACGCGGTATTCGGCGTAGCACAGCGGGCAGTCCGGGTGCGCGTCGAACATCTCGTCGTCAACGAAGGCGGTCGCCAGGGTGCGCTCGCCATCGGGGCTGGCGAGGATATCGGCTTCGGCCGGGTGCACCAGGCGCTCGTCGAACTCGTGGTGGCCGGCGATGTGGTCGAAATGGGTGTGGCTGGCCACGGCCAGCAGCGGCCGTTCGGTGAGCCAGGGCAGTTGCTCGCGCAGACTGACCAGCCCGGAGCCGCTGTCCACCAGAACGTCGCGCTCGCGTCCCTGGATATGCCACAGGTTGCAGCGGTAGAAGGGGCGCACGTAGGGCTCGTGGATCAGGCTGACGCCGTCGTAGCAGTGACGGACCTCGAACCAGCGGTCGCGGGTGACGATTTTCATCTGTCGGGTTCCGGATATGGGTGTGGGAGCGCAGCGCCGCGTGCTCTTCGTAGGAGCGGGGGGGGGGGGGGGGCGGAAAACACCCGGGGGGGGGGGGGGGGGAGGGCGCGCGCGCGGAGGCGGGGGGGGGGGGG
>NZ_JBGLYK010000136.1:0-15719 GCF_047304025.1 Pseudomonas sp. Pseusp97
CCCCCCCCCGCCCCCCCGCCCGCCCCCCCCCCCCCCCCCCCCCCCCCCCCGCCCCCCCGCCGGGGCCCCCGCCCCCCCCCCCCCCCGCTCCTACAGAATAATCGTCATCCTGGAGAACCGGCTCACGTGGCCGGTTTTTTCTTGCCCGCACTGGCCGTAGGATGACGCCTTCTCACCCGCAAGGAATGCCCTCCGATGACGCCTCCCGCCTTGTTGATCATCGACCAGCAGAAAGGCATGCGCGCCAGCGCCGAGCCGCGCAACAACCCGCAGGCCGAGCAGCGCATTGGCGACCTGCTGGTTGCATGGCGCCGGAAAGGTTGGCCGCTGGTGCATGTCCGCCATATTTCGCGCACGCCGGGCTCGCCTTTCTGGCCCGGGCAGCCGGGCGCGGAGTTCCAGGAGGCGCTGGCGCCGCTGGAGCATGAGCACGTGGTGGAGAAGAACGTCCCCGATGCTTTCATCAACAGCAGCCTGGAGCGCTGGCTGCGCGTGCGCGGCATCGAATCTGTGGTGATCTGCGGCGTCAGCACCAACAACTCGGTGGAGGCCACCGCGCGTACCGCGGGCAACCTGGGCTTCGCCACGCAGGTCGTGGCCGACGCCTGTTTCGCCTTCGCCAAGTGCGATTTCAACGGTTTGCAGCGCAGCGCCGAGGAGGTCCACGCCATGTCCCTGGCCAACCTGCAGGGCGAGTATGCGCAGGTGCTGGACTCGAACTCGCTGCTGCAAAGGCTGTCCATCGGCTGAGTCTTGCCAACCGGCCGTCACCCTTGTGCGTCCGTGCAATTGAAGGAAGTCGGTTTTTCCGGTATTTCCCCTGAAATTCCTACGCAAGAATCGGCTTCGGCATCTTGTGTGGTGAAAAAATAGGGCGTAATTTTCACGCGCGTTTCATCAGTGTCAGGAAAACCATCCTTATCAGCCGCTAACCCCCCAGGAATCACCCCTGCATGTCGTTGCACATCTGCATTCTGGAAACCGACATCCTCCGCCCCGAACTCATCGATCAGTACAAGGGCTATGGCTGGATGTTCCAGCAACTGTTCGCCAAGCAACCCGTTCCGGCCGAGTTCACGGTCTACAACGTGGTGGAAGGGCATTACCCGCCCGAAGATGAGAAGTTCGACGCGTACCTGGTGACCGGCAGCAAGGCGGACTCCTTCGGCACTGATCCCTGGATCCAGACCCTCAAGGACTACGTGCTCAAGCTCTACCAGCGTGGCGACAAGCTGCTCGGCGTGTGCTTCGGCCATCAGTTGCTGGCGCTGGTACTGGGCGGCAAGACCGAGCGCGCCAGCCAGGGCTGGGGCGTGGGCATCCACGATTACCGGATCGAAGAACAGCCGGAGTGGATGAGCCCTGCGCTGGGCGATGGCCTGACCCTGCTGGTCAGCCACCAGGACCAGGTCACCGAGCTGCCCCACGGTGCGCGCCGCATCGCTTCCAGCGACTTCTGCCCGAACGCCGCCTACGCCATCGGCGACCAGGTGCTGTGCTTCCAGGGCCACCCGGAGTTCCAGAGCGACTATTCCCAGGCGATCCTCGAACTGCGCAAGCACATCTTCAGCGAGCCGGTGTTCCAGTCCGGTATCGACAGCCTTTCCCGCCCGCACCAGGGCGCGGCGGTGGGCGAGTGGATGATGCGCTTCGTCCAGCAGGGGCGTGATGAGAAGAAGAACACCGAGAAGAAAAGCGCGGCCTGATTCCTGCCGTGCTGACGGAGAACGCCGCTCAATCGAGCGGCGTTTTTATTTGCGTGTGGGAGTGTTGCAGAGCGCTTTTGTAGGATGGGTGGAGGTTATCTGGACCCTCGAAAGGTTCCCGTCAGAGCCAATCCGCCTGCTTGAAGCTGATGTACAGCCCGACGCACCCCAGCGCCAGCAGCCCCATGATCAGGAAGTAGCCATAGTGCCAGTGCAATTCCGGGATGTACTCGAAGTTCATCCCGTAGATGCCGGCCACGGCGGTGGGGAAGGCGAGGATGGCCGCCCAGGCGGCAAATTTGCGCTGCACCACGCTCTGCCGTGAGGACTCCAGCGCCAATCCGACTTCGATGGTCTGGCTGGCTACGTCGCGCAGGGTGGTGAGGTCTTCCAGCAGACGGTTCACGTGGATTGCCACGTCGCGGAAGTAGGGGCGCATCTGCTTGTCGATGAAGGGAAAGTCCAGGCGTTGCAGCTCCTGGCAGATCTCCACCATGGGCGCTGCGTAGTGCTTGAGCCTGAGTACCTCGCGGCGCAGGCCGTAGATCTTCTCGATCTGTTCCTGGGTCAGCGACTTGCGCAGCACCTGCTGCTCCACTTCCTCGATTTCCCCGCGAATGGCCTCGACCACCGGTTCGTAATTGCTCATTACGAAGTCCAGCAGGGCGTACAGCACGAAGTCGGTTCCGTGGGCCAGCAACAGCGGGCGTGCTTCGCAGCGCTGTCGGACCTGAGCGTAGGACTGGGAGAAGCCGTGACGTGCGCTGATGATGTAGCCGATTCCGGCGAACAGATGAGTTTCGACGAACATCAGCCGATTATCGGCGCGTATCGGTGAATAGATCACGATGAACAGCGCGTCGCCGAAAGTTTCCAGCTTCGGCCGGCTGTGCTTTTCCAGGGCATCGGACACGGCCAGTTCATGGAGGTTGAACTGCCGTTGCAGGTTGAACATTTCCTCCGGCGTCGGCTCCTGCAGCCCCGTCCAGACGAAGTGGTCGGGCTGGCAGGCCCAGCGGTAGCCGTCCTCCAGCGGGATGTCGGAAACCTTGCGGCCCTTGCTGTAGACGGCGGAAGCGATGACTCGGCCCATGCGAAAGCCCACCCTGCTGCTGGATCGGTCGGGAGTCGTTCTGCAGGAACTGAGTGTTGGCCAGCCTGGCGCGACGCGCCAGCGAAGAGGAATCAGGAGTGAGGCGTGAGGGCGTCCTGGAGGCCCTGGAGGGCGACGGGCACAGCCTGGTTGAAGCGTTCGAAGAGTCCGTTCCGGTCGATGGTGTCCACCGGGGCGCGCCGTGCACCGTCGAAGCCGGCGCTGAGGGCGGTGACCACCAGGATCACGATGGTGTAGAGCCCCAGGGCGGCGAGCGCGCCGTTGCGGGCGTAGCGATGGGCTTGACGGTTCATGGAGGCGACTCGGGTTCGGGGATGAGATGGCCCAGTGTCGCTTTGGTCATTTCGATTGAATAACGATGCCGATTGCTTTCCGGTATCAGGCAAATTGATAGATGGCAGTTCGACGACCAGGCGCAGGGCGCCGGGCGGGATGTCATCGCAGGATTTCGCGATTCTGGCGGGCTTCATGGCTGCTGGAGCTTCTTCGGGAAGGGAGGCAGCCTTACGCCTGCAGGGCCCGGCATCGCGCCGGGCTCTTCGCTTCGGGCAGGACTGCATGACGTCACCTGCTGCAGGCGGCTGGCGGGATGAGAAGGTTTCAGCCCTGCTTGGCAGCGGCTTCGACGTTCACCTGGCTGGCGGACTGCTCGGATTGCTGCTGCTGGATTGCTGCCTGGGTCATGTGAACCATGCGGTCCTGCATCAGCGGGGACTCTTCGGCGAAGCTGGCCTGGGCGGCGAAAGCGGTAGCGGCGGCCAGTACGCTGGCGGCGATGATGTTGAGTTTCATGATGAACACCTCCGGTTGGTTTGCTCTGGGTTCATCAATAGGTTAATGCGTAATAATTTTTTAAAAATAGCGATCAGGATTAATCACTGTTGCTAATTAGGTAACAGTTGTGGCATGAAAAAGCCCGGCACCAGGCCGGGCTCTTCTGCCAGCGGGGATCAGGCCAAATGGTTCCGGTCCAGCTCGATGGATTTGTCCAGGGTTTCCAGCAGTTGCCTGCGTACCTTCAGCTTGGTGTTGCGGTGCGCGGTCATGTTCAGCTTCTTCAGGTGCTGGGCGGCTTCCAGGGCGGCGGCCTGGAGTTGCTCGGCCGGCACCACCTTGTCGAGGAAGCCGGCGTCGACGGCGTCGCGCGGATTGAACATCTCGGCGTTCACCACGGAGCGGGTGAAGGCGGAGCGGCGCAGGCGGTCACGGGCCAGCTCGATGCCGACGTGGTGCATGGTCATGCCGATGGCCACTTCGTTCAGGCCGATCTGGAACGGGCCATCGACGCCGATGCGGTAGTCCGCCGAGAGCAGGATGAAGGCGCCCTTGGCCACCGCATGGCCGGTGCAGGCGACGATGACGGGGAAGGGGTGGGACAGCATGCGGCGGGCCAGCGTGGAGCCTGCGGCCACCAGGTTCACGGCGTTCTCCGGGCCGGAGGTCATTACCTTGAGATCGTAGCCGCCGGAGAGGATACCCGGCTGGCCGGTGACGATGACGATGGCACGGTCCTTCTCCGCCTGGTCCAGGGCCTGGTTGAAGGCTTCGATGACCGCCGGGGAGATGGCGTTCACCTTGCCGTTGTTCAGGGTCAGGGTGGCGACGCCGTCTTCGAATTGGTAGCTGATCAGCTCACTCATGGCAGGGGTCCTGGGTTGCAGTCCTTGGGTTGGAAGTGGCCAGAACATACTGACGCAGGCCCGGGGCGTAAAGCGTTTTGACTGACTGGCGAGTCAGCCGCATGCCACGAAATCCGGGCGATTTCTGTGCGCTGTGCACGCAAATTCCTACGGCGCTCGTGGAGAGGTCGCAGGCGTACTGTTAAGCTGCCAGTATCCCTGCGTCCCGCCTCGCACAATCCAGGATGTGCATCTCATGTCGAAGATTCTCAAATGGTCCCTGTTCGCCGTGGTGGCGATCGCCCTGATCATCAAGGCGTCCCTCTGGCTCTCCGTGCGCAGCGTGGTGAACGATGCCATCGCCCGCGTTTCGCCATTCATGGAGATAACCTACGGCGGCATTTCGTCATCGTTCGACGGTCGGGTCGGCCTGCAGAATGTGGTGATCCGGGTTCCGATGGCCGGCGACAGCCTGAAAGTCTCCCACGCCCAGCTGAAATTCAACGGCTTGCGCGAACTGCTCAGCTTCAAGGAGCGCCTGGGTGAGGGCAAGCTGCCGGAACAGATGGCGGTGGACCTGAAGGGGGTAGAGCTGCAGATCCACGGCCCGTTCATGCAGTCGCTCTACGCCCAGCCGGCGGAGAAGAGCGCCTTCACCGCGATGAGCGAGGTGGCCTGCGGCAACGTGCGCAATATCGGCGTCGATGAGCTGTTGCAGATGGGCTATCGCACCCTCGAGTCGGACATCGAGTTCTCCTACCGCCTGCAGCCGGGCGCGCAGACCCTGACCTTCGACCTGCGCAGCGATACCCGCGACATGCTCGACATGCACACCAGCATGACGCTGATGAATGTCTCCGAGCGGCCGGGCGACATGCGCGTGAATCCACCGCGAGTGTCCCAGGTGGTCGTCGAGATGAACGACAACCAGTACCAGCGCCGGGTCAGCGAGTTCTGCCGGGGCAAGCTCGGACTGGACCAGGCTGCCTATACCGCGCTGTCGCTGGAGCAGTTCGACAAGGCGCTGCGACTGCAGCGCATCGCGCTGGACAAGCCCGTGCTGGAGGCCTACGGCCGCTACCTGTCCGATCCGCGTTCCCTGCGCGTCGAACTGACGCCCACCGAAGGCATGGCCTGGGACGGCCTGCAATTCTTCGAGCCCAAGGATGTGATCCAGATGCTGCATCCGGTCGTCCTGGTGAACCAGCAGTCGGTCACAGCGCTGGGATTCGCCTGGGTCGATCCGCTGAAGAAAAAAATCACGCCGGAAAGCCAGTATCAAATGGTTTCGGCCCCGGAAACGGTTGAGTCGCAGGCCAAAACGCAGCAATATGAGTTCGTTAGCGTTGAAAGCCTTGCCCAGTACACCGGCAAGCGCCTGCAGTTCATCACCTTCGATGGTGCCTATTACCAGGGTGTGCTGCACAAGGTGGAGAACGGCCGAGTCTATATCACCGTCCTGCTCGGGACGGGTTCGGCAGAAATGTTCCTCCGCCTGAACAAGATCAATCAGGTGCGGGTCATGTTGTGAGGCCCCCGGAAGGAGAGAGCAAGTGAGTGAGTCGTTGTCCATCCAGCATGATGAAACCAGCCACCAGTTCGTAACGACTGTTGATGGTCATCGCGCCTATCTGGCCTACATGGATCTGGGCAAGCAGACGCTCGACATCTACCGCACCTTCGTCCCGGACAGCCTGCGTGGCCGCGGCATCGCCGCCGCCCTCACCGAACACGCGCTGCAGTACGCCGAGCGCAAGGGCTACAGCGTCATCCCGTCGTGCTCCTACGTCGAGCGCTACCTGGAGCGTCGCCAGCGCCACACCGACACCGCGCTCTGACAGGCAAGATACGAAAAAGCCCCGCTGATGCGGGGCTTTTTCTTGGGCGGCTCTTTGTAGGAGCGAGCTTACTCGCGAACGGCCTGATTTCGCTGTCGCCGGATAACTGTTCGCGAGCGAGCTCGCTCCTACGAAAAGCCAAAGAAAAAGCCGGGCATCAGCCCGGCTTTTCGTTTGTACCCCGAGCGTCAGCCGCGCTGGCGCCTGGGCAGGACGTCCTTGAGCTTGGCGTGCATGCTGCGCACGGCCTTCTCGGTGGTGTCCCAGTCGATGCAGGCGTCGGTGATCGACACGCCATACTTGAGTTCGCACAGGTCCTTCGGGATCGGCTGCGCGCCCCAGCCCAGGTGGCTTTCCACCATCAGGCCGACGATGGAGTTGTTGCCTTCGGCGATCTGGTTGGCGACGTTGTCCATCACCAGCGGCTGCAGGGCAGGGTCCTTGTTGGAGTTGGCGTGGCTGCAGTCGACCATCACGTTCAGCGGGATCTTCGCCTTGGTCAGTTCCTGCTCGCACAGGGCGACGCTGACCGAGTCATAGTTCGGCTTGCCGTTGCCGCCGCGCAGCACCACGTGGCCGTAGGCGTTGCCCTTGGTGGTGACGATGGAGACGCCGCCTTCCTGGTTTATGCCCAGGAAGCGGTGCGGGCTGGAAACCGACTGCAGGGCGTTGATCGCCACGGTCAGGCTGCCATCGGTGCCGTTCTTGAAGCCGACCGCCGAGGACAGGCCGGAAGCCATCTCGCGGTGGGTCTGGGATTCGGTGGTGCGTGCGCCGATGGCCGACCAGCTGATCAGGTCCTGCAGGTACTGCGGAGAGATCGGATCGAGCGCCTCGGTGGCGGTGGGCAGGCCCATCTCGGCGAGGTCGCGCAGCAGCTGGCGGCCGATGTGCAGACCATCCTGGATCTTGAAGGAGTCGTCCAGGTACGGATCGTTGATCAGGCCCTTCCAGCCAACGGTGGTACGCGGCTTCTCGAAGTACACGCGCATCACCAGGAACAGGGTGTCGGAGACCTCCGCGGCCAGCACCTTCAGGCGCTCGGCGTATTCGTGGGCGGCCTTGATATCGTGGATCGAGCAGGGGCCGATCACCACGAACAGGCGATGGTCCTTGCCGTCGAGAATGTCACGGACGACCTGGCGGCCGTTGGCGACGGTGCGCAGGGCGGCGTCGGTCAGGGGGATTTCGCGCTTGAGCTGCTCCGGCGTGATCAGTGTCTCGTTGGAGGCAACGTTAAGGTCGTCGATCTGTAAATCAGCCATCGTGGTACTCAATCAGGTCACGGGTGCCGGCCGCCAGAAATCCCCGTGCGATGGGGCGCAGGCAGGTGTGTCGCTAAGGGGAAGCCGAACCTTAACCGTTCAGGCGTCGCCTCGACAATGGCTCGATGCAGGAAAATGCCCGGATCACGGGCATTGGCGCGACTTTCTGCGCAGCGGCGATCAGACTGCGCAAAACAATGGGAAGTCCGCCGCGTTCTGCGCGATCCATTCCAGCGCCAGGTCGTCGCTCGGCGACTCGCCGCCATCAGTCTGGGCGTGTTGCCGGCGGTAGTGCTCGATCTGACAGACCTGCTCGATCATCCGTGCGCGGAAAAGCGTGTCTTCGTCGATGAAGGCGATGCCCACGCGGTAATCGCTTGCCTGCTTGCGGCTCCAGGCGATTATTCCGCCGTAGCGCGCCGCGTCGCCCAGCAGGGGAATGTGCAGCTCGATGGAGGTGCCGCGGCGAAAGCCCCGCGGTGAGTTGCACGCCACGCCGCCGAGGCTGATATTGTGCAACCGCTGGCGCGGCAGGAAGGTCTGCTTGCGGATGACCAGCTCGACCGGAAGGTCGCACGGGTGACGCAGGAACTGACGCATGACGGAGCGCTCCGACTGCAATCTTTATAGTGGTGGCACCTTGAGTATAGTGCCGGCCCTGGAGCTGACCGACCTGGATGCCGACCGCCGGCTGCTGGAGTTGTCCGGCGTGTCGCTGCTGATTTTCACCGGCGAGGGTTGCTCGACCTGTCGCTGGGCGCGGCAGGTGCTGCCGGAGTTCGGTCTTCCCATCGACCGCCTGTGCTGGATCGACGCCGGGCACAGTGGCGGAATGGTCGAGCGCTATGAGGTCTTCCACCTGCCTTCGCTGTTCCTGGTGCGCGACGGCCACTTTCTGGGCGCCGTCCACGCGCCGTTGCGTCCCGAACCCCTGATCCAGTCCCTGCGCGCCGCCCTCGCGCGCCCTGCTGAGGAATTGCCTTGACGACTCTGCGAATCGGCATCATCGGAACCGGCGCCATTGGCGGTTTCTACGGCCTGATGCTGGCCCGCGCCGGCCACGACGTTCATTTCCTGCTGCGCAGCGAGTACCCCGCCGTTGCGCAGAACGGCCTGCGCCTGAACAGCCAGGTGCACGGCGCGCTGAGCCTGTCGCCGGTGAATGCCTACGACGACGTGGCGAAGATGCCGCCCTGCGATTGGCTGCTGGTGGGCGCCAAGACCACCAGTAACGCCGACCTTGCACCGCTGATCATTCAAGCCGCTGCGCAGGGGGCGAAGGTCCTGCTGTTGCAGAACGGTCTTGCCGTGGAAGACGAACTGCGCGCGCTGCTGCCCGAACATATCCACCTGCTCGGCGGGCTTTGCTTCATCTGTGTGCACCGTGCCGAACCGGGTGTGATCGAACACCAGGCCTTCGGTGGAGTGAACATCGGTTACCACTCGGGTTCCGCGCAAGAGGCCGAAGAGCGCCAGGCGATTGTGGAGGAGGGCGCCGCGCTGTTCCGCAGCGCCGGCCTGGACTCCAACGCCATGCCCAACCTGGAGCAGGCGCGCTGGCAGAAGCTGGTCTGGAACATCCCCTACAACGGCCTCTCCGTGCTGCTCGACAGCGGCACGCGAGCGATCATGGACAACCCCGACAGCCGCGCCCTGGTGGCCGAGCTGATGGAAGAAGTCATCGCCGGCGCCGCTGCCTGCGGGCACTCGCTGCCTCAGGGCATAGTCGGCGCGATGCTCGGCTCCACCGATGCCATGCCGGACTACCTGCCCAGCATGTACCATGACTTCGCTCAGCGCCGGCCGCTGGAACTGGGCGCCATCTACGCCGCGCCCCTGGAGGCCGCGCGCAGGGCCGGGCGTGATCTGCCGAAGATCGAGGCGCTGTATCGCGCGCTGCGTTTCATCGACGCGCGCAACCAGGCGCGCTGACGGACACCGGGGGGAAGCATGGCAAAAGGGCTGGGCGACAAGCTGGTGGTGGCGATTTCCTCGCGGGCGCTGTTCGACCTGCGCGAAAGCCATCAGGTCTACGAAAGCGAAGGCGTCGAAGCCTACCGCCAGTACCAGATCGACCGCGAGGACGAAGTCCTTCCGCCGGGCGACGCCTTTGCGCTGGTGCAGAAGCTGCTTGCCCTCAATGGCGGCACCGACAGCGCGCCAGTGGAAGTGGTGCTGGTCTCGCGCAACAGCGCCGATACCGGCCTGCGCGTGTTCAACTCCATCCAGCACTACGGCCTGGGCATCTCCCGTGCCGCCTTCGTCGGTGGCCGCAGCCCTTATCCGTACCTCAAGGCGTTCAACTGCCACCTGTTCCTCTCCACCCATATAGAGGACGTGCGTAACGCCCTGGACGCCGGCTTCGCCGCCGCCACCATCCTTTCCGGCGGCACCCGCCGGGAGGCCAGCGGCGAACTGCGCTTCGCCTTTGACGGCGATGCAGTGCTGTTTTCCGACGACTCCGAGCGCGTCTACCAGCAGGGCGGCCTGGAAGCCTTCCAGACCCATGAGCGCGAGTCCGCTCGCGAGCCGCTGGGCGGCGGGCCGTTCAAGCCCTTCCTGGCCGCGCTCAACCGCGTGCAGCAGGCCTTCCCCCAGGAATCCTGCCCGATCCGCACGGCTCTGGTCACCGCGCGTTCCGCCCCGGCTCACGAGCGGGTGATCCGCACGCTGCGCGAGTGGGACATTCGCCTGGACGAGTCGCTGTTCCTCGGTGGCCTGGACAAGGCCGCCTTCCTCGAAGCCTTCGCCGCCGACGTCTTCTTCGATGACCAGCCGCTGCACTGCGAGAGGGCGCGGGAGGTGGTGGCGACCGGCCATGTCCCCCACGGTGTGAGCAACGAGAAGAAGGTCGCCGGATAGCCGCCGGGTCGCGACATCCGGCCTTATCGGAGCGATTCGCGTTCTCCTGCTACGCTGCTGGATAGGCCCCGCCGCGCAGGCAGTCGAGGAGGCCGCATGATCCGAACGATTCTTTACGCCACCGACCTCGGTCTCTATGCCCCCTACGTCCTCCAGCACGCCCTTTCGCTGGCCCGTGCCTACGGCGCCGAGGTGTATGTCGTGCACGCGGTGGAGCCGCTGGGGCTGTTTGCCGAGTCCGTCCTGCAGACCTACCTGGACGAAGGCACGCTGAAGGAGATGCGCACCAATGGCCTGACCAACGTCATGGGCAGCATCGAACAGCGGGTGATGGAGGGGTTTCGCGATGAACTGGGGGAAGCGCGCCAGGACGCCGAGCTGATCCGCTCGGTGCGCGTGGTGCAGGGGGACGCGCCGATGGTGATCCTCGACGAGGCCAAGCGCCTGGACGTCGACATCATCGTCGCCGGCAGTCACAGCCATGGGGATGGGCTGAACACGCCGCTGGGGCGCACCGCCGCGCGCCTGGTGCAACTGGCCGAGGTGCCGGTCTACCTGGTGCCGATGCTGCAGCATCGCTGAGCGCTTTGTGACGATACGTCGGACAAGCCCGGATTTCCCGTGGGGCTTTAGACGAATGGCAAGCAGGGCAAAAAAAAACGTCTAGTTTTATTCCTTAAACCATTAATATGGTTATAAAACGACAAGCCCCTGATCGCGAGTCGCGACATTCATTTCGAGGAAAGTCCATGAAGCTTCAACAACTGCGCTATATCTGGGAAGTCGCGCACCACGATCTGAACGTCTCGGCCACCGCGCAAAGCCTGTATACCTCCCAGCCCGGCATCAGCAAGCAGATCCGCCTGCTCGAAGACGAGCTGGGCGTCGAAGTCTTCGCCCGCAGCGGCAAGCACCTGACCCGCGTGACCCCGGCCGGCGAGCGCATCATCACTACCGCCGGCGAGATCCTGCGCAAGGTCGAGAGCATCAAGCAGATCGCCCAGGAATTCTCCAACGAGAAGAAGGGCACGCTGTCCATCGCCACCACCCACACCCAGGCGCGTTATGCGCTGCCCGGCGTGATCAGCGGCTTCATCAAGCAGTACCCGGACGTTTCCCTGCACATGCACCAGGGCACGCCGATGCAGATCGCCGAGATGGCCGCCGACGGCACCGTCGACTTCGCCATCGCCACCGAGGCGCTGGAACTGTTCGGCGACCTGATCATGATGCCGTGCTACCGCTGGAACCGTTGCGTGATCGTGCCCCAGGGCCACCCGCTGACCAAGGTGCCGAAGCTGACCCTGGAACTGCTCGCCGAGCAGCCCATCGTCACCTACGTCTTCGGCTTCACCGGCCGCTCCAAGCTCGACGAAGCCTTCAACCAGCGCGGCCTGGTGCCCAAAGTGGTGTTCACCGCCGCCGACGCCGACGTGATCAAGACCTACGTGCGCCTGGGCCTGGGCGTGGGCATCGTGGCCCACATGGCGGTCGATCCGAAGCTGGACAACGACCTGGTGATGCTCGACGCCAGCCACCTGTTCGAATCCAGCGTGACCAAGATCGGCTTCCGCCGCGGCACCTTCCTGCGTGGCTTCATGTGCGACTTCATCGAGAAGTTCGCCCCGCACCTGACCCGCGACCTGCTGGCCAAGGCCGTGCAGTGCCACAACAAGACCGAGCTGGACGAGCTGTTCGAGGGTATCGAGCTGCCGATCTATTGATGCAAAGCGCCGCTCCATCGGCGCTGGGCTCAAAGGAAACGCCGCGATCTCCAAAGGGGACGCGGCGTTTTGTTTTGCTTCGAAGGTGGGGCGCAAGTGCGCCTTTGTAGGAGCGAGCTTGCTCGCGAACCGCCCAACACTGATGTAGCCGGTGAATCCGTTCGCGAGCAAGCTCGCTCCTACGAAAAGCTTCGTTAGCGGATACGCCAGCGCAGCAACAGCAGGGCGACGAAGGCCAGCGCGGCGCCGACGACAAAGGTCCAGCTGGCGCCGAAGCTCTGCCACAGCCAGCCGGCCAGCACGCTGGCCAGCAGCATGGCGATGCCGCTGGCGAGGTTGAACACACCGAAGGCCGTGCCCTTGAGGTCGGCCGGCGTGGTGTCGGCAATCAGCGTCGCCAGCAGTCCCTGGGTAAAGCCCATGTGCAGGCCCCAGAGCGCGACGCCGACGAGCATCAGCGGCGTGGAGTCGGCCCACGCCAGCAGCAGGTCCGCTGCCACCAGCAGGAGCATGCCGATGGCCAGCAGGCCGGTGCGGTCGGTGCGGTCCGACCACCAGCCCACCGGGTAGGCCGAGAGCATGAACAGCAGGGCCATTACCACCATCACCACCGGAGTCCAGGCCATCGGCAGGCCCATGTCCTGGGCGCGCAGCACCAGGAAGGCTTCGCTGAAGCGGGCGAGGGTGAACACGGCGCCGATGCCGACCACCCACCAGTAGCGCGCCGGGAAGCTGCGCAGCGCGTCGCGATGGATCGGCGAGCGGAAGCGGTGGGTGCCTTCGGCCTGTTCCGGTTCCTTGACGAAGAAGACGATGGCCAGCACCGCGACGCCGGCGGGAATGCAGGCGAACCAGAACACCAGCGGCAGGTTGTTGCCCAGCCAGAGCATCAGCACGATGGCCAGCAAGGGGCCGGCGAAGGCGCCGACGGTGTCCATGGACTGGCGCAGGCCGAAGCACGCGCCGCGGATCGATGGCGGCGAGACGTCGGCGATCAGCGCATCGCGTGGTGCGCCGCGGATGCCCTTGCCGATACGGTCGAGCAGGCGCGCGGCGAAGATGGTCTCGCCCGAACTGGCCAGCGGGAACAGCGGCTTGGACAGTGCCGCCAGGCCATAGCCGAACAGCACCAGGCCCTTGCGCCGGCCGAGGAAGTCGCTGATGGCGCCCGAGAACACCTTGACGATCAGCGCGGTGGCTTCGGCTATGCCCTCGATCAGGCCGACCGCGACCATGCTCAGCCCCAGGCTGCCGACCAGGAACAGCGGCAGCAGGCTGTGCAGCAGTTCGGACGACACATCCATGAACAGGCTGACGAAACCCAGCGCCCAGACGGTGCCGGGAATGCGGGGGCGTGTGCGGTCCGAGCCGTCGGCCATGGGCGAGCTTCCTTGTGCATCAGGGGAGGGGAGCACAGTCTGGCCGAATGGCCATCAAGAAAGCGTCAAGGTCAACGCTTACAGACGATCCAGATCGTCGCGCCGGGCCAGTTCGGCCAGGGCATCGCGGGAGTCCAGCGGCAGCTCGCCACGGCCTTCGAGCACCTCGTGAAGGAAACTCATGAACACCGTGTAGACGACCTCGCGGCCATCATCGTGGCGGACGACGAAAAAGGGCGCGGTGTCCACGCCATACTGGGCCGCAACCAGCCAGCCGGTGCTGGCAGGATTGCGCTCGTCGGCAACCAGGGTGCGGTCGATGCGCGAGAGGTAGCCGCCTTTTTCCAGTCGCTCGTGGACTTCGCGGCACTTGCGGCAGTCCTGGCCATCGGCCAAGACCTTCTTCACCAGGGTGATGCGCATGGGATCGGCTCCGTCGCAGGCGTGCAGGCGTCCGATCCTGCGCTGCGGGCTGACAGGGAAATTTCCGTCAACCGAGGGTAAGGCTTCAGGCCTTGCTGATCAAATTACCGGCGTGCAGCCCGCACTCTTTCTGCGTGGCTTCTTCCCACCACCAGCGGCCTTCGCGCTCGTGCTGGTTGGGCAGCACCGGGCGGGTGCAGGGCTCGCAGCCGATGCTGATGAAGCCGCGCTCGTGCAGGCTGTTGTAGGGGATTTCCAGCATGCGGATGTAGGCCCAGACCTCTTCGCTGCTCATGTTGGCCAACGGGTTGAACTTGATCAGCGGTTTCTCCGGGGTGGAGAAGGCGCCGTCCAGTTCGACCACGGCGACCTGGCTGCGGGTGCCGGGGCTCTGGTCCTTGCGCTGGCCGGTGGCCCAGGCGGTCACGCCGGACAGCTTGCGCTTGAGCGGCTCGATCTTGCGGATGCCGCAGCATTCGCCGTGGCCGTCCTTGTAGAAGCTGAACAGCCCCTTTTCCTTGACCAGCGGCTCCAGCAGGCGCGAGTCCGGGGTCATCACCTCGATGGCGATGCCGTAATGCTCGCGGACCTGCTCGATGAAGCGGTAGGTCTCCGGGTGCAGGCGACCGGTGTCCAGGCTGAACACCTTGACGTTCCTGTTGAGCTTCCAGGCCATGTCCACCAGCACCACATCCTCGGCGCCGCTGAAGGAAATCCACAGCTCATCGCCGAAGTGCTCGAAAGCGAACTTGAGGATGTCCTGCGGGGACTTGCTGGCATGGGTCGCGGCGATTTCCGCGATATCGAACGGGAGGCTCATCAGGCGGTATTCCTAGTTTTAATGGCGCAGTGCGGTGCGTGGCGCGATGGTAGCAAAGAGGTGGATATGCCCCTAAATAACCATCGGGAAGGTAGACTGCTGTTTCCGGATATAAGTGCCGCGTTGCGCCGCTTCCGGCGAGCCGCTAGAGTGCCCGCCTCTCAAGTCAATCCTGCGGGGAAATCGTTCGTGGAAATCGCCTGTCTCGACCTGGAAGGGGTCCTGGTTCCGGAAATCTGGATCGCCTTCGCTGAAAAAACCGGTATCGAAGCGCTCAAGGCGACGACCCGCGATATCCCGGATTACGACGTGCTGATGAAGCAGCGTCTGCGCATCCTCGACGAGCACGGCCTGAAACTGTCCGACATCCAGGAAGTGATCGCCACGCTCAAGCCGCTGGAAGGTGCGGTGGAATTCGTCGACTGGCTGCGCGAGCGCTTCCAGGTGGTGATCCTCTCCGACACCTTCTACGAGTTCTCCCAGCCGCTGATGCGCCAGCTCGGTTTCCCGACCCTGCTGTGCCACAAGCTGATCACCGACGAGACCGATCGCGTCGTCGGCTACCAGCTGCGCCAGAAGGATCCGAAGCGCCAGTCGGTCATTGCCTTCAAGAGCCTGTACTACCGTGTGATCGCTGCTGGCGATTCCTACAACGACACCACGATGCTCTCCGAAGCCCACGCCGGCATCCTGTTCCACGCGCCGGACAACGTGATCCGCGAGTTCCCGCAGTTCCCGGCCGTGCACACCTATGAGGACCTGAAGAAGGAATTCCTCAAGGCGTCCAACCGCCAACTCAGCCTGTAACACCGGCTGTGACGAAAAAGCCCCGCTGATGCGGGGCTTTTGCTTTCTGTAGGAGCGGGGGTTGTGGGGGACCCCCCCCCCCCCCAGTGGGGGGGGGATATGTTTGGGGGGCAAGAGGGGGCGAAAAGAATTAGGGTTTTTGGGGGGAACGGTGGGCCACCG
>NZ_JBGLYK010000137.1:0-15598 GCF_047304025.1 Pseudomonas sp. Pseusp97
GGGGGCTGCGGCTCGGCGCGCCGATCTGAGCACCGAAAAACCCGGAGGCTTTAGGCCCGTGCTTGCCCGCGCCCCCCCCCCCGCTGCGGAGTTCGGTTCGCGAGCAAGCTCGCTCCTACAAAAAGCCAAAAGCCCGCCAATCGGTGGGCTTTTTCATGCAGGCGAAACTCAGCTCGCAGCCGGCTGCGCCGGGGCGCGGCGGTAGGCCCAGACCATCAGCCCGATGCCGCCCAGGACCATCGGCACGCACAGCACCTGGCCCATGGTCAGCCAGCCCCACGCCAGGTAGCCCAGTTGGGCATCCGGCACGCGGACGAACTCGACGATGAAGCGGAAGATGCCGTAGCACAGCACGAACAGGCCGGACACCGAGGCCGTCGGGCGCGGCTTGCGGGTGAACAGCCAGAGGATGACGAACAGCGCCACGCCTTCCAGCGCGAACTGGTAAAGCTGCGACGGGTGCCGCGGCTCCGGGCCGCCGGTGGGGAAGATCATCGCCCAGGGCACGTCGGTCACCTTGCCCCACAGCTCGCCGTTGATGAAGTTGCCGATACGCCCGGCGCCCAGGCCGATCGGCACCAGCGGCGCGATCAGGTCCATCAGCTGGAAGAAGCTCTTGTTGTTGCGCTTGCCGAACCACCAGGTGGCCAGCATCACGCCGATCAGCCCGCCGTGGAACGACATGCCGCCCTTCCACACCTCGAAGATCAGCGTCGGGTTGGCGACGTACTCGTCCAGGTTGTAGAACAGCACGTAGCCCAGGCGACCGCCCAGGACCACGCCGCACGCCACCCAGAAGACCAGGTCGGAGAGCTTCTCCTTGCTCCAGGTCGGGTCGAAATCCTTCAGCTTGCGCGACGCCAGCAGCCAGGCGCCACCGATGCCGATCAGGTACATCAGGCCGTACCAGTGGATTTTCAGCGGCCCGAGCGACAAGGCAACCGGGTCGATCTGTGGATAAGGCAGCATCCGCTTCTCCTAGCAGGAATCAGATCAGGAAACTCAAGCCCACGCTGAACAGCAGCAGGGCGAACAAACGCTTGAGCACCAGGGGTGGCAGGCGATGCGCCAGCCGCGCCCCGATGCGGGCGAAGAACATGCTGGTGACGGCAACGCCCACCAGCGCCGGCAGGTAGACGAAGCCCAGGCTCAGCTCCGGCAGCTTTTCGTTGTGCCAGCCGACGGCGATGAAGGATATCGCGCCGGCAATGGCGATCGGCAATCCGCACGCCGAGGAAGTCGCAACCGCCTGTTGCATGGAGACGCCGCGCCAGGTCAGGAAAGGTACGGTCAGCGAGCCGCCGCCGATACCGAAGATCGCCGATGCCCAGCCCACCACGCCACCGGCCACTCCCAGGCCGAAACGCCCCGGCAGCTGGTGCGCACTTCTGGGCTGCAGGCCCAGCGCCATCTGGATCGACACCAGGACGGCGAAGGTGCCGATGATCTTCTGCAGCACCGGACCCTGAATCTTCGACGCGGTGAGCGCACCCAGCGCGCTGCCGACCAGGATGCCCACTGTCATCCAGGCGAACACCGGCCAGCGCACCGCGCCACGGCGATGGTGCTCGAGGATCGAATTGATCGAGGTGAAGACGATGGTCGCCAGCGAAGTGCCGACTGCCATCTGGGTCAGCACGTCGGGCGAGAAACCGTGGGCGCCGAAGCTGAACACCAGGGCCGGGACGATGATCAACCCGCCGCCGACGCCGAACAGGCCGGCGAGCACGCCAGCGCAGGCGCCAAGCACCAGGTAGAGCACGAACTCCATGGGCAACCTCGGCCGATAAAGCGGGCATGGTAGCCGAAGGCTCCGGGGCGCTCCAGCCACTCCGGGTCTTCGGCGGATGTTGATAGACTGCGGGCACACTACGGAGTTCGACCCATGTGCCTGATCGTCTTCGCCTGGCGTCCCGGACACGCCACGCCCCTGATCGTCGCGGCCAACCGCGATGAGTTCTACGCCCGCCCGGCCCTGCCGCTGGCGGCCTGGGAGGAATATCCCGGCCTTTACGCCGGCCGCGACCTGGAAGCCGGCGGCACCTGGCTCGGCGTAGCGCCGGATGGCCGCTTCGCCGCCCTGACCAACGTGCGCGACCCCGGGCAGCCGCTGGGCCCGCGCTCCCGCGGCGAACTGGTGGCGGCCTTCCTGCAGGGCCGGCATTCGCCGCTGGAGTACCTGCAACAGGTCGCCCGCCGCGCTTCGGATTACAGCGGCTTCAACCTGCTCGCAGGCGACAGTGCGCAGCTCTGCTACTTCAATCCGCGCGTCGGTCCGCCGGTGGCAGTGGCGCCGGGTGTGCACGGTCTGTCCAATGCCGCGCTGGATACGCCCTGGCCCAAGCTGCTCGGCGCGCGCAACGCCCTGCAAGCCGTGCTCGACAAGCCCGACACCGGCTCGCTGGTCGCCCTGCTGCGCGACAGCCACCAGCCAGAGGATGCCGAGCTGCCGGAAACCGGTGTCGGCCTGGCCACCGAACGCCTGCTGTCCAGTGTGTTCATCGCCAGCCCGACCTACGGCACCCGCGCCAGCACCGCGCTGATCGTCCACGCCGATGGACGCCGCGAGCTGCTGGAGCACAGTTTCGGCCCCAGCGGCGCGCGGCTGGGCGAGGTTGCCCTCACCGTCTAGCAGACGACGATGCAGTCGCGCTGGCGCTTGGCGCGGTACAGCGCATCATCCAGCCGGCGCATCATCGCCATCAGGTCCTCGCCGGGCTGCATCTGGGTCACCGAGAAGCTGGCGGTGAGCTGGGTCGGCAGCGATACGTCCGCCCGGCGAAGGCTCAGGCGCAAACGCTCGGCCAGTTCCCGGGCCGCCTCGCAGGTGGTTTCCGGCAGCAGCACGATGAACTCCTCGCCGCCCCAGCGGGCGAAGCAGTCCTCTTCGCGCAGGCGCCGCCTGACCACTTCGGCCACCGCCACCAGCACCCGATCGCCGGCCTGATGGCCGAGGCTGTCATTGATGCGCTTGAAGTGGTCCAGGTCGAACATCATCAGTGAGCAACCGTGGCCATGGCGCTGCAGACGCTGCCATTCGGCGTGCAACTGCTGCTCGAAGCGCCGACGGTTGGCGATCTGCGTCAGCGGATCGATCTCGGCGAGGCGCTGGGCGACGGCAGCCTGCTCGGCCAGCGCCTGGTTGGCCTGGCGCAAGGCCTCCGTGCGCTGCAGCACCAGGTACTCCAGGCTCAGGTTGAGCTGGTGCAGTTCATGGTTCTTCTCCTGCAATGCCAGCTCCGCGAGCTTGCGCTCGTGGATGTTGCGGTGCGCACCGACCATCCGCGTGGGCTTGCCGTCGGCGTCGAATTCGAAGAAACGCCCGTGGTCGCTGACCCACAGGTAATTGCCATCCAGGCAGCGGCAGCGGTACTCCTCGCGGTAGACGCCGCTGCGACCCTGGACGTAGGCATCGAAGGCGAACATGACCCTCTCGAAATCATCGGGATGGATGATCTCGTGCCAGGTGATGACATTTTCCGGAAGGCTGCCCGGGTCATAGCCCAGCATGGCGTACCAGCTCGGGCTGCGGGTGACGTGGTTGGTGCGGATGTCCCAGTCCCAGATGCCATCGCTGACGATGCTCAGGGCATAGCGCAGGGTACGGGCGCTGTCGCTGGTCTGCGTGCAGGGGTTTTGGTCGAGCTTTTCCATAAGCTGCGTCCCGGCCGGTGATCCGGCCTTGTTTCTTCGTCCGCCCTGCGGTGATGCACGTATCCGTCAGGGGTCTTTCGCCAGGAGCTGCCGCGGCGTCAGGCCTGGATGGTCGCCGCCGGGTTGATCACACGGCCCAGCCCCAGGTTGCGCAGGGCCAGGTGCAGCGAGCTGTGGATGACCTGCGGGTTGTCGAAGGTCATCAGTTGGCCGAGCAGTTCGCGTGCCCTGGACAAGGTCATCTGGCGCAGCAGCCATTTAACCTTAGGCAAGTTGGTGGCGTTCATCGATAGGGAATCGAAGCCCATGGCCATCAGCAGCACGGCGGCGGCCGGATCACCGGCCATTTCGCCGCAGATGCTCACCGGCTTGCCCTCGGCGTGGGAGTCGTCGACCACCTTCTTCAGCGCCTGCAGCACGGCCGGGTGCAGGTAGTCGTAGAGGTCGGCAACCCGTGGGTTGTTGCGGTCCACGGCCAGCAGGTACTGGGTCAGGTCGTTGGAGCCAACCGAAAGGAAATCCACCTGGCGCGCCAGCTCGCGGGTCTGGTACACAGCCGCGGGGATCTCCACCATCATGCCGATCGGCGGCATGGGGATGTCGACGCCTTCGTCGCGCACTTCGCCCCAGGCACGGTGGATCAGGTGCAGCGCCTCTTCCAGCTCGTGGGTGCCGGAGATCATCGGCAGCAGGATGCGCAGGTTGTCCAGGCCCTCACTGGCCTTGAGCATGGCGCGCGTCTGCACCAGGAAGATTTCCGGGTGGTCGAGGGTGACGCGGATGCCGCGCCAGCCGAGGAAGGGGTTGTCTTCCTTGATCGGGAAGTAGGACAGCGCCTTGTCGCCACCGATGTCCAGGGTGCGCATGGTCACCGGCAGCGGGTGGAAGGCGGAGAGCTGCTCGCGGTAGATGGCGAGCTGCTCCTTCTCGCTGGGGAAGCGGTCGTTGATCATGAACGGCACTTCGGTGCGGTACAGGCCGACACCTTCGGCGCCGCGCTCCTGGGCGCGCGCCACGTCCGCCAGCAGGCCGGTGTTGACCCACAGCGGCATGCGATGGCCGTCCAGCGTCTCGCAGGGCAGCTCGCGCAATGCGGCCAGGCCCTTGCTCAGTTCCTTCTCTTCGGCGACCACTTCGCCGTACTGCTTGACCAGCTGCGGCGACGGGTTGGTGTAGATCTCGCCGTGGTAGCCGTCGACGATCAGGTCGATGCCGTCGACCTTGGAATACGGCAGGTCGACCGCGCCCATGACGGTCGGGATGCCCATGGCGCGGGCGAGGATGGCAACGTGGGAGTTGCCCGAGCCGAGCACCGAGATCAGGCCAACCAGCTTGCCTTCGGGCACTTCGCCGAGCATCGCCGGCGACAGCTCCTCGCTGACGATGATGGTCTGGTCGGGGTAGGTCAGCGACTGCTTACGCTCTTCCTGGAGGTAGGCCAGGATGCGCCGGCCGATGTCCTTGACGTCCGAGGCGCGCTCGCGCAGGTAGGCGTCGTCCATCAGTTCGAAGCGCTGCACATGCTCCATGACCACCTGGCGCAGCGCGCCCTGTGCCCACTGGCCGGTGCGGATGATGCGTTTGACCTCGAGGCCGATGGAGGCGTCGTCGAGCATCATCAGGTAGACGTCGAACAGCGCCCGCTCCTCCTTGCGCAGCTGGGTGGCCAGCTTGCTGGAAAGGTTGCGCATGTCCTCGCGGACCGATTCCAGCGCCTGCTTGAAGCGCTCGACCTCGGCCTCGACGTCGTCGATGGGCTTGTCCGGGACCACTTCCAGATCCGCCGGCGGCAGCACCACCACGGCCTTGCCCACGGCCACGCCGGGTGCGCCGGGGACGCCGACGAACTTGGCTTCGCTGATGCCCTTGCCCATCTTGCCCAGGCCGCGGATCGAACCGGTGGCCTCGGCGTGGGCGATTACGCCGGCGAGCTGCGCACTCATGGTGACGAGGAAGGCTTCCTCGCCTTCGTCGAACTGGCGCTTTTCCTTCTGCTGCACCACTAGAACGCCCATCACCCGACGGTGGTGGATGATCGGTGCGCCGAGGAAGGAGGCGTAGCGTTCCTCGCCGGTCTCGGCGAAGTAGCGGTAACGGGGGTGTTCGGAGGCGTTCTCGAGGTTCAGCGGCTCCTCGCGGGTGCCGACCAGGCCGACCAGGCCCTCATTGGGTGCCATGCTGACCTTGCCGATGGAGCGCTTGTTCAGGCCCTCGGTGGCCATCAGCACGAAGCGGTTGCTCTCCGGGTCCAGCAGGTAGACCGAGCACACCTGGGTGCCCATCGCCTCCTTCACGCGCTGCACGATGATGCCCAGCGCCGCCTTGAGGTCCTTGGCGGAGTTCACTTCCTGGACGATCTTACGCAGCGTGTTGAGCATGGCGTGGGGGTCTAACTCCTTGAACTTCGTGCTAGTCGCGCGCCAGCAGGCGCGGTGCCAATTCCTTCAGTGCCCGGCGGTAGACCTCGCGCTTGAAGGTCACGACCTGGCCCAGCGGGTACCAGTAGCTCACCCATTTCCAGCCGTCGAATTCGGGCTTGCCGGTCACATCCATGCGCACCCGGCTTTCCTCGCCGGTCAGGCGTAGAAGGAACCACTTCTGTTTCTGCCCGATGCACAACGGCTGGCTGTTGGTACGCACCAGGCGTTGCGGCAGGCGGTAACGCAGCCAGCCCCGGGTACAGGCGAGGATCTTGACGTCCTGCTCTTCCAGGCCGACTTCTTCGTTCAGTTCGCGGTACAGCGCTTCCTCAGGGGTTTCGCGGGCGTTGATGCCGCCCTGGGGAAATTGCCAGGCTTCCTGGTTGATGCGCCGTGCCCACAATACCTGTCCGACATCGTTGCAAAGGATGATGCCGACATTGGGGCGAAAACCATCGGGATCGATCACGGCGGTACATCCTCGAAATCGCGTGTGCCCGCATTGTTCCACAAAGCTTGTGACAGCGGCAACGCGGGCTGCGGCGTCCTGTGCCGGGTGGGCAAAAGCCGTTACTCTAGGCGACTTTTCCGTATTGGCAACTGGCGGTAATCCATCGTGCGACTGGCTCTCTTCGATCTCGACAACACCCTCCTGGCTGGCGACAGCGACCACAGCTGGGGCGAATGGCTATGCCAGCGTGGGCTGGTGGATGCCGTCGAGTACCAGGCGCGCAACGATGCCTTCTATGCCGACTACATGGCCGGCACCCTCGACGTGTTCGCCTACCAGGCCTTCACCCAGGCGATCCTCGGCCGCAACAGCCTGGAGCAGCTGGCCATCTGGCATCGCCAGTTCATGGAGGAAGTGATCGAGCCCATCGTCCTGGCCAAGGGCGAGGCCCTGCTGGCCGAACACCGCGCCGCGGGCGACAAGCTGGTGATCATCACCGCCACCAACCGCTTCGTCACCGGGCCGATCGCCGAGCGCCTGGGGGTGGAGACGCTGATCGCCACCGAGTGCGAGATGGACAACGGCGTCTACACCGGCCGCACCTTCGACGTGCCCTGCTTCCAGAGCGGCAAGGTGACCCGGCTCAACCGCTGGCTCGCAGAGACCGGCCTGAAGCTGGACGATGCCTACTTCTACAGCGACTCGCGCAACGACCTGCCGCTGCTGGAACTGGTGGCCAACCCGGTGGCGGTGGACCCCGACGACACCCTGCGCGCCGTCGCCCTTGAGCGCGGCTGGCCGGTGATCAGCCTGCGCGGCTGAATTTGTCTCAGAAGGTCTTGTTGACCATCAGGTAGAAGATCGCCAGGAAGGCCAGGAACGCCGGCCAGCCCAGGGCGAACCACCAGCGCATATAGAGGAAGGCCCTGGGCGGCAGCGCCGCACCCTCGCGGTGCGCCGCCTCGGCCATGTCGCGCACGCGGATCTGCAGCCAGACCACCGGCAGCCAACAGGCGCCGGCGAACACGTAGAGCGCCAGGCTCCAGAGCAGCCAGCCAGAATCCAGCGGCCAGCCGGCCATGTGCGCCATGGCGATGCCGCTCAGCGGCTGGAACACCGCCGTGGTGGCGATGAACAGCCAGTCGGCGGTGACCAGGTGGCGGAAGGTGATGCGGATGGCTTCCAGGTTGCCGCTGCGCCAGGCGCGCCAGCTGTAGTAGGCCGAGCCCAGCCCGGTGCCGAACAGCAGCGTGGAAGACAGGATGTGCAGGGTCTTGAGCAGCAGGTAGAGGTTCACGCGGTGGGCATCACACCGGCTTGCCGATCATCAGCACCAGGATGGCGACCACGCACAGCAGCGCCAGCACGAAGAAAGCCAGGCCGAACTTCCACTGCCGCGCCGCACCGGCGGCAATCGGCTCGCCGCTGCTCTGCGCCACCAGCGCAAGATCGCGGATGCGCCACAGGCGAGTGGTGAACAGCAGCCAGAAGATAGTCGCGACGATCAGCAGGCAGGCGCTGCCCAGCAGCCAGGTCTGGCCCAGCGGCCAGCCGACGGTCTGCACCATGCGGTAGCCGGTGACCGGCAGGCTGGCGACGCTGCCGGCCACCAGCACCCAGCCGATCAGGCCGATGCGCTGCAGGGCCTTGGCGATCACCCCGGCATCGCCAGCTCGCCAGCTGCGCCAGCCGTACCAGGCCAGGCCGATGATGGCGAGGAAGGGCAGCACGGCGGCGATGCCATGGAGGATGCGCAAGGTCTGCAGGCTTTCCATTTCAATTCCCTGTGAAGAAGGCGGCGTTGCGACAAGCCTAGCAGCAGTCGCGCCGCCCCTGTCTGGTCCTCAGCCGAGGAACAGGCGGTAGGCCGGGTTGTCCGTCTCGTCCCAGTAGGGGTAGCCGATCTCGTCCAGCGCGGCTGCCACCAGGTGGCGTTCGTCCTCCGGCACCTGCAGGCCCGCCACCACGCGCCCGTCGGCGGCGCCGTGGTTGCGGTAGTGGAACAGGGTGATGTTCCAGCGGCCGCCCAGGCGGTTGAGGAAGTTGAACAGCGCGCCGGGGCGCTCGGGGAATTCGAAGCGAAACACCTGCTCGCCGGAGACGCGCGGCGAATGGCCGCCGACCATGTGGCGGATGTGCAGCTTGGCCAGCTCGTTGTCGGTCAGGTCCAGCACCGGGAAGCCCTGGTCCTGCAACTGCTGCACCAGTGCCGCGCGCGGGTCGTTCTCCGGGTGCGTCTGCACGCCGACGAAGATGTGCGCCTCGCTGTCGGTGTTGTAGCGGTAGTTGAACTCGGTGATCTGGCGCTTGCCGATGGCTTCGCAGAACGCCTTGAAGCTGCCCGGACGCTCGGGAATGGTCACCGCGATGATCGCTTCGCGCTTCTCGCCCAGCTCCGCGCGCTCGGCCACGTGGCGCAGGCGGTCGAAGTTGATGTTGGCGCCCGAGTCGATGGCGACCAGGGTCTCGCCCTTCACGCCTTCGCGCTCGACGTAGCGCTTGATCCCTGCCACCGCCAGCGCGCCGGCGGGCTCGGTGATCGAACGGGTATCGTCGTAGATGTCCTTGATCGCCGCGCAGATCTCGTCGGTGCTGACGGTGATCACTTCGTCGACGTAATCCTTGCACAGCTCGAAGTTGTGTTTGCCGATCTGCGCCACGGCCACGCCGTCGGCGAACAGCCCGACCTGGCCGAGCACCACGCGTTCGCCGGCGGCCATCGCCGCCTGCAGGCAGTTGGAGTCGTCCGGCTCGACGCCGATGACCTTGATCTCCGGGCGCAGGTACTTGACGTAGGCGGCGATGCCGGCGATCAGGCCGCCGCCACCGACGGGCACGAAGATCGCGTCGATGCGGCCGGGGTTCTGGCGGAGGATTTCCATGGCCACGGTGCCCTGGCCGGCGATCACGTCCGGATCGTCGTAGGGGTGGATGTAGACGTAGCCCTTCTCTTCCACGAGTTTGAGCGAATGCGCCAGCGCATCGGGGAAGGCATCGCCGTGCAGCACGGCCTTGCCGCCGCGGGCGCGCACGCCCTGGACCTTGAGCTCCGGCGTGGTGCGCGGCATCACGATGGTGGCCTTGATGCCCAGCTCGCGGGCGGCCAGCGCCACGCCCTGGGCATGGTTGCCGGCGGAGGCGGTGACGACGCCGCGGGCGAGTTCTTCCGGGCTCAGCTGCGCCAGCTTGTTGTAGGCGCCGCGAATCTTGAAGGAGAACACCGGCTGCAGGTCTTCGCGCTTGAGCAGAATCTGGTTGCCCAGGCGCTCGGAGAGCTGGCGGGCAGGCTGCAGGGGCGTTTCCACGGCAACGTCGTAGACGCGCGAGGTGAGGATCTTCTTGACGTAGTGTTCGAGCATCGGAAGGGCTATATCGGCGGCTTTTCGAGGAACCGCGAGTCTACTCCAGCCGGCGCGGCGCGGGCCACCGAACAATCCGCGCGCAGATGACCGTAACAGTTGCCCGGCGGCGCAACACCGGCGCGCCCCGGGCCGCTATAATCCGCCCTCTCGACTATTCCCCGGCGCCATTGCGCCCAGCCAGGTAAGAAGACTCTTCGCCATGAATCAGGATCAGCTCAAGCAGGCTGTGGCCCAGGCCGCCGTCGACCACATCCTTCCGCACCTCGACAGCAAGAGCATCGTCGGCGTGGGCACCGGTTCCACCGCCAACTTCTTCATCGACCTGCTGGCGAAACACAAGGCCGAGTTCGACGGCGCCGTGGCCAGTTCCGAAGCCACCGCCCAGCGCCTGAAGGGCCACGGCATCCCGGTCTACGACCTGAACACGGTCAGCGAACTGGAGTTCTACGTGGACGGCGCCGACGAGACCAACGAGCGCCTGGAACTGATCAAGGGCGGCGGCGCCGCGCTGACCCGCGAGAAGATCGTCGCCGCGGTGGCCAGGGAATTCATCTGCATCGCCGACGCCAGCAAGCTGGTGCCGATCCTCGGCGGCTTCCCGCTGCCGGTGGAAGTCATCCCCATGGCCCGCAGCCACGTGGCGCGCCAGTTGGTGAAGCTGGGCGGCGACCCGGTGTACCGCGAGGGCGTGCTGACCGATAACGGCAACATCATCCTCGATGTGCACAACCTGCGCATCGACAGCCCGGTGCAGCTGGAAGAAGCGATCAACAACATCGTCGGCGTGGTCACCAACGGGCTGTTCGCCGCGCGTCCGGCCGACCTCCTGCTGCTGGGCACCGCGGAAGGCGTGAAGACCCTCAAGGTCTGAGGAAGCGAAGCGCCATCCGCCGGATGGCGCCTTCCAGAGCGCCTGCTGCCGTCTACGCTGGGAGAACCCAACCCTCCCATCATGGAGATGCAGCATGGCCGCGAAGTATCACCTGAAGAAGGCCAGCGATGGCCAGTTCCTCTTCAACCTCCACGCCAGCAATGGCGAGATCGTCCTCACCAGCGAGCTGTACAAGGCCAAGCCTTCGGCCGTGGGCGGCATCGAGTCGGTGCGCAGCAACTCCCAGCGCGAAGGCGCCTTCGAGATCAAGGTGGCCAGCAACGGCAAACACTACTTCGTGCTCAAGGCCACCAACGGCCAGGTCGTCGGGCAGAGCCAGATGTATGCCAGCAAGACCACCGCCGATGCCGGCGTGGCGGCCGTCAAACGCTACGCGCCAGAAGCACCCATCAGCGACGACACCTGATCACGCACTGACTTGGTGAGCGCCTCCGCAAGCAGGCTTTCCACGGCCGGCATCGCCGCCGGTCGTGTATCACCGTTGTTACAGTGGCGCGACAGGCTCTGTCACTGAGGCGTCAGATTCCGCCCATCTGCGGCGAACCGGTCCACATCCTGCTTTCCTCCGCCGCACGCATCGAAGACCGATGCGATTCCAATCGACACAGAGGAAAGTGCCGTGTTCAGACCCTTAGCCGTTGCGGTCAGCCTGGGCTGCGCTGCGCTGGCGACCGACGCCAACGCCTACGAATACGGGGAATATGCCGGGGACACCCTCGACACCCTGATCAACGATTACCCCGGCCGCTATCGCGGCACCGCCAGTTTCGCCGGCGCCACCGCGCTGATGCAGTCGCGCCTAGGCTTCGGCTACCAGACGCAGGTCCAGGACTTCACCTGGGCCGGCAGCCGCAGCTCGCAGAACGTCATCGCCAGCGCCCCGGGCAGCAGCGGCCAGTACGTGGTGCTGGGTGCCCACTACGACACCTATTACGGCCGTCCGACCTTGCAGGGCCTGGACGACAACGGCTCCGGCGCCGCCGTGCTGACCGAGATCGCCCGCAACCTGGGCGGCGTCGCCCTGGAGAATGGCCTGGAAGTGGTCGGCTTCGGCGCCGAAGAGGAAGGCCTGCGCGGGTCGCGCGCCTACGTCGCTTCCCTGAGCGATGAACAGCGCAGCAACCTGCTGGGCATGATCAACCTCGACAGCCTGATCACCGGCGACAGGATGTACGCCCACGCCGGCTTCAACAGCGTCGACAACCCCGCGCTGGGCGCCTACCGCGACCAGCTCCTGCGCATCGCCCAGGAACTGAAGATCCCGCTGTTCACCAACCCCGGCCTGAACGAGGAATACCCCGCCGGCACCGGCTGCTGCAGCGACGGCGAAAGCTTCGAGGGGCTGAACGTCCCGGTGCTGTTCATCGAGGCCACCAACTGGGAACTGGGCGAGCTCGACGGCTACGAGCAGACCGACAACCCCGCCATCCCCGGCGGCGCCACCTGGCACAACCCCGCGCTGGACAACGAGCAGGTGCTCACCAACGCCTTCGGCCAGGAGCGCATCGACCAGCGCCTGCGCGACTTCTCCCGTCTGCTCACGCGCCTGGTGCTGGAGCTGACCAACGCCGACCTGCTCGCTTCCACCGCCTCGGGCGGCGCCATGGCGCGGCAGATGGAAGACCAGCTGCAACGCCAGCATCTGGCCCTGACCCGCCTGCATGACCGTCGCTGGCTGACACTACTGGGCAGTTCGCGGCCGGTCGGGAGCTTCGACGGCGCCGTTGGCGTCGAAGGCGAAACCACCCCCGAGAGCGGCTTCGACATGCCCGGCGACCCGCGCTCGCACCGGGCCGGCGTGAACCTGCTGGGCGACTATCGCGCCAGCGAGGCCGTCACCGTCGGCGGCAGCCTGAGCTTCCAGCGCAGCCGCGACAACATGGACCACAGCGCACGGCTGGAAGCGGAAACCTGGCAGCTGGGTCTCTACGGCTTGCTCAACGACGGCGGCCCGGCCTGGCTGGGCGGCGAGCTGAGCGCAGGCTATGCCGACTTCGACAGCAAGCGCTCGGTGTACCTGAAGGCGAAGAACGGCCCGGTGCTGCTCGACCAGCGCATCGACGGCGACACCAACGCCTGGTTCTGGGGCGCGCGGGTCGACGGCGGCTACGACTTCGACATTGCCGGCATCAGGACCGGGCCGCAAGGCGGACTGGATTACGTGCACTACAAGATCGACGACTTCAACGAGGACGATGACCTGCGCACCGCGCTGGGCTATGAGAAGCAGGACTACGACTCGGTCGAAGCCAGCCTTGGCTGGGGCCTGCGCGGCGAGCTGCCGCTGGGCAACCGCATGGCCGTGCAGCCCTACGCCAGCGTACGTTGGGTGAAGGAGCTGGCCGATGGGCGCCTGGACGATATTGCGCTGACCGCCCTGGGCGATGGCCGCACCCGCGTCGCCGACCTGGGCGACGTGGACAAGGACTTCGGTCGCGCCCAGGCCGGCGCCCTGCTGGCAGTGACCGAGCAGCTGGGCGTGTTCGCCGAGGCCAACTCGCGCTTCGCCCACAGCGAAGGCAGCCAGGCGTCCTATTCCCTCGGCGTGCAATGGCAGTTCTGATCGCCGGAAAGCGAGGCGCCCTCAGTGCGCCTCGCGCTTCTTGAACACGTAGAAGAGGTTGGGCTCACTGACCAGGTACAGCGTGCCCTGGTCGTCCATGGCGATGCCTTCGGCCTGCGGCACGCTGCGGCGCAGGCCCTGCATACCGCGCAGCAGCGACAGCGAGCTGATCGGCTCGCCATCGGCGCTCAGCTCCAGCACCAGCCAGGATTCGTCGGACAGCGCCAGCAGGTGCCCGCTGCGCTCGTCGTACTGCAGGCTGGAGAGATCGCGGACGAACAGGTTGCGGTTGTGCCTGAGGTCCTCCACCACGTGCACCGCGATGGGCTGCTGCGACTGCTCGTAGGGGAAGCCGCGCACCTCGTAGATATGCACCGGATTGCGCTCCTTGGCGACGAACAGGCGCTTGCCCACAGAGTCATAGGCCAGCCCCTCGAAGCCGCTGTTGCCACCGCGCCCCAGGGCCAGGGCGAGCTGCTGGGCATCCTCGGCGTAGAGTTCCTTCGTGTCCTCGCGCAGCTCCACGCGCAGCAGGCGCTGGTGGGTTTCGTCGGTGATCACATAGACGTTGCGGCTGATGTATTCGATGGCCTCGGTATCGCCGAAGCCGTGCAGCGCGATCCTGCGCAGCAGCCTGCCTTCCAGCGACAGCTCGACCAGTTCGTTGCGCTTGTTGGTGACGGTGAACAGGGTCTGCCGGTCGGGGTCGTAGGTCAGCGCCGAGACGTTGTCCTCCAGGCCCTCGATGGGTTGCGCCTCCAGGACCACGCGGTAATCGGGCAGCCAGATGGACCTGTCCTGCCACTGCGCCACATGGCGCCATTCGTTGAGCTTGAACCAGACGCGCTCATAGACCCGGAAGCTCTGGCCCAGCGCGAGCAACGCGGCCAGGGCGATCAGTGCCAGCAGGAGGATCAGGCGACGGGGTTTGAGCAGACGACGCATGGCGGATTCGGGGCAGGTTCGGCGGGGCAGATTGACTGCGACGCCTGAAGCCAAACTTAAAGGCTACGGGGCTGCGGGCAGGCTAGAGTCAGGTTAGCGCAAGACTGTCCCGTGTTTCTTTTGCAAGCCACCGCAAGAGGCGTATCGATGGCCCAGCACCTGCTTCCCGAACAACGCCAGCAGGCGACCCTTCACACCGTGGTGCTGGCGACCGAAGTGCTGCATCACGCCGGCGTACCGCGCCCGAAGCTGCTGGAGGGCAGCGGCATCGGCGAGGCGGACCTGCTGACGCCGGAAAAGCTGATCACCCACGCGCAGGAACTGCGGGTCTTCGCCAACGCGCTGAACTGCCACCACGACCCGGCGCTGGGCCTCTACCTCGGCCTGCGCATGCATGTCTCGGCGTACGGCATCCTCGGCTACAGCATGCTCGCCAGCCGCACCCTGCGCGATGCGCTGCAACTGGCGCTGTCGTTTCCCGAGCTGCTCGGCACCTACTTCCGCCTGGCGCTGACGCCGCAGGGCGATGAGGTGCACCTGACCGCCGACGGCTACCGCTACGCGCCGGAGCTGACGGTGTTCAACACCGAGCTGTGCCTGACTTCGCTGCTGACGGTGATCCGCGACCTGCTGGGGGAGTCGGTACGGCCGCGGCGCCTGCTGCTGGCCTATCGGCCGCCGCTGCACGCGGAGACCTACACCGAGCGCCTGGGCTGCCCAGTGGACTTCGGCGCCCCCACCAGCGCGCTGTGCTTCAGCCCGGCGCTGCTGGACCGACCGCTGCCGCTGGCCGACCCGGTCAGTTGCCACAACGGCGTGCAGCAATGCCTGCGCATGAGCGGGATGCTCAGCGCCCGCGGCGATGTGATCGACCAGTTGCGCCAGCACCTGGCCAGCCACCTGCAGAGCACCGCCAGCCTGGACAGCGTGGCGCGCCACCTGCATCGCTCGACCCGCACCCTGCGGCGCCACCTGCAGCAGCAGAACACCAGTTATCAACAGGTGCTCGACGAGGTGCGCTTCGACCGCGCGCGGCAATTGCTCAAGGACACTGACCTGCCGATCTACCTGATCGCCGAACAGCTGGGCTACAGCGAAACGGCCAGTTTCCGCCATGCCTTCCAGCGCTGGAGTGGAGCGAGTCCGAGTTTGTATCGGGGCTGAAGCCACGACCGGAAACGTCACTGTAGGAGCGGGGGGGGGGGGGGGCCCCCCCCCCCCCCCCCGGTTTTGGTGCGCACAGCCGGGCGGAAAAAAAACCAACCCACAACAAACCCCCCCCCCCCCCCCAAAAAACAAAGAAAGCGGGGG
>NZ_JBGLYK010000138.1:0-15510 GCF_047304025.1 Pseudomonas sp. Pseusp97
GCGCTCCACACCATCCTACTCCAGTGTCACTTGTAGGATGGGTGGAGCGCAGCGATACCCATGCCGGGAGAATCAGATCAGGCGTTGAACCAGCCCAGCTTGATCACGAACAGGATCGACAGGATCACCAGCGCCGGGTTCAGCTCGCGGAAGCGGCCGGACAGCAGCTTGCAGGCGGTCCAGGTGATGAAGCCGAAGGCGATGCCGTTGGCGATGGAGAAGGTCAGCGGCATGGCCAGCGCGGTTACAACCACGGGCGCGGCGACGGTCAGGTCGTCCCAGTCGATCTCGGCCAGGCCCGAGGCCATCAGCACGGCGACGAAGAACAGCGCCGGCGCAGTGGCGAAGGCCGGTACGTTGCCCGCCAGCGGGGCGAAGAACAGCGCCAGCAGGAACAGCACGGCGACCACGATGGCGGTCAGGCCGGTGCGGCCGCCAGCGGAAACGCCCGCTGCCGACTCGATGTAGCTGGTGGTGGTGGAAGTGCCCAGCAGCGAGCCGACCATGGCGGCGGAGCTGTCGGCGATCAGCGCGCGGCCCATCTTCGGCATGTGCCCGTCCTTGCCCATCAGGCCGGCACGCTTGGCCACGCCGATCAGGGTGCCGGAGTTGTCGAACAGGTCGACGAAGAGGAAGGCGAAGATCACGCTGAACAGGCCGATGTCCAGCGCGCCCTTGATATCCAGCTGCAGGAAGGTCGGCGCCAGCGACGGCGGCATCGACACCACGCCACCGAACTGGGAGACGCCGATGGCGATGGAGATGAAGGTCACCACCAGGATGCCGATCATTACCGCGCCGGTTACGCGGCGGGCTTCCAGGGCGACGATCAGGATGAAGCCGAGGATCGCCAGCAGCGGCGCCGGCTTGGCCAGGTCACCCATGCCCACCAGGGTGGCCTGGTTGGCGACGACTATGCCCGATTCCTTCAGCGCGATCAGCGCGAGGAACAGGCCGATGCCGGCGGCAATCGCCGAGCGCAGCGCCAGCGGGATGCTGTTGATGATCCACTCGCGGATGCGGAAGATCGAGATGATGAAGAACATGCACGCGGAGAGGAACACCGCGCCGAGCGCCACCTGCCAGGTGTGGCCCATGTGCAGGACCACTGTGTAGGTGAAGAAGGCGTTCAGGCCCATGCCGGGAGCCAGGGCGATCGGGTAGTTGGCGATCAGGCCCATCACCGCGGAGCCGATGGCCGCGGCCAGGCAGGTGGCGACGAAGATCGCGCCCTTGTCCATGCCCGTCTCGCCGAGGATGCTCGGGTTGACGAAAAGGATGTAGGCCATGGTCAGGAAGGTAGTGATACCCGCCAGGATCTCGGTGCGCACATTGGTGTTGTGTGCCTTGAGTTGGAACAGCTTTTCCAGCATGTTTGGCTCCCCGTGACGCTCTTGCGCCGTTATCGTTCTGGCCGGGAAAAGCAAGGTGCATGCCCAGGCGGGCCCTGCGCCTTTTTCTTGTGACCGGCAAAAGGCGCGCATGATACCAGCTTGCCCTGAGCCGGAGAATTTCTGACCGGACCGCCAGCATCCGTTCGTCTGCAAGCTTAGTCGCGGGCGCCGACCAAGGGAGTGCAACTTGTGTGCTTGCGGTGGTCTGACTCTTCATACCCTTTGTCCTATCGGGCCGTTCAGTCCCATTAGCAGTCGATGAAACGCTCTATTCCGATCCTCCTCGCCTCATTGTTGGGCGCCTTTTTGCTGGGTGCCTGCGCCGGTGCGCCGCCGTCGGCGCCGCAGCACACCTTCGATGTCCATGCCGTGGCGGAGAAGCCCACGGCCAGCACCCGCACCCTCGCGGACCCGCAAGGCAAGGCTGTGCTGGTGGCAACCCATCCCGCGTTGACCCAGCGCGACGTGCAGCGCGCCGAACTGGCCAGCGTAGCCGACGGCAAGCCGGCGGTGCGCGTGCTGTTCACCCCCGAAGCCAGCCAGCGCCTGGCGAAACTGACCCAGGAGGAGCAGGGCAGGGCCCTGGCGGTAGTCATCGATGGTCAACTGCGCCTGCTGCCGAAAGTGACGCGGGTGGTGACCGATGGCCAGGTGATGCTCAAGGGATTCGCCAGCCAGGCGGAAGCCGACACGCTGGTGCGCCGGCTCAACCAGATGCGCGATGTGCCGGTGCAGCCGGAGCAGAAGTCCGGTGGGCAGCCCTAGCTTCTTTATAGGGGCGTGAGGATGTAGGGCGAATAACCTGGAGCAGGTTATCCGCCGCGCGTGCTGCGGCGGATAACGCTGACGCGTGATGCACCCTACGAAACGGTGGTTCCTGCAGGGGATGTTCTTCGTAGGAGCGAGCTTGCTCGCGAACCGCATAACACCGGCGCCAGGCTGGAATCCATTCGCGAGCAATAACGATGGCGTCCCCCTCGCTCCTACAGGTTCGGCCTGCCCCCTTGCTGGGGCGCCCATGAAAAAGCCCGGCAGATGCCGGGCTTTTTCGTCGTGCGGTTCGCGGTTCGGGCTTAGGCGCCGTAGACCGGGAACTTGGCGCAGATGGCCTTGACCTTCTCGCGCACGCCGTCCACCACGGACTCATCGCCCATGTTGGTCAGGATGTCGCAGATCCAGCCGGCCAGCTCGCGGCACTCGGCTTCCTTGAAGCCGCGGGTGGTCACGGCCGGGGTGCCGATACGCAGGCCGGAGGTGACGAACGGGGAACGCGGGTCGTTCGGCACGCTGTTCTTGTTCACGGTGATGAAGGCGCGACCCAGGGCGGCGTCGGCGTCCTTACCGGTGATGTCCTGCTTGATCAGGGACAGCAGGAACAGGTGGTTCTGGGTGCCGCCGGAAACCACGTCGAAGCCGCGCTCGATGAACACGCTGGCCATGGTCTGGGCGTTCTTCAGGACCTGCTGCTGGTAGGCCTTGAACTCGGGCTGCAGGGCTTCCTTGAAGCACACGGCCTTGGCGGCGATCACGTGCTCCAGCGGGCCACCCTGGGCGCCCGGGAAGACAGCGGAGTTCAGCTTCTTCTCGATCTCTTCGTTCTTGCGAGCGAGGATCAGGCCGCCGCGCGGGCCGCGCAGGGTCTTGTGGGTGGTGGTGGTGACCACGTCGGCGAACGGCACCGGGTTCGGGTAGACGCCAGCGGCGACCAGGCCGGCCACGTGGGCCATGTCGACGAACAGGTAGGCGCCGACCTTGTCCGCGATGGCGCGGAAGCGGGCGAAGTCCAGGACCTGGGAGTAGGCGGAGAAGCCGGCGACGATCATCTTCGGCTTGTGCTCGACGGCCAGGCGCTCGACTTCGTCGTAGTCGATCAGGCCGGCATCGGTGATGCCGTACTGCACGGCATTGTACAGCTTGCCGGAGGAGGAGACCGAGGCACCGTGGGTCAGGTGACCGCCGTGGGCCAGGCTCATGCCCAGGATGGTGTCACCGGCCGACAACAGCGCCAGGTAGACGGCGGCGTTGGCCTGGGAACCGGCGTGCGGCTGGACGTTGGCGTAGTCGGCGCCGAACAGCTGCTTGGCGCGGTCGATGGCCAGCTGCTCGACGACGTCGACGTACTCGCAACCACCGTAGTAGCGCTTGCCCGGGTAGCCTTCGGCGTACTTGTTGGTCAGCACCGAACCCTGGGCTTCCATCACCGCCGGGCTGGTGTAGTTCTCGGAGGCGATGAGCTCGATGTGCTCTTCCTGGCGCTGGGCTTCCTGCTCCATCGCGGCGAAGAGTTCGGCATCGTAGCGGGCGAGGGTCAAATCACGGCTGAACATGGCGGTCCTCTTAAGGATCGGGTGCTGGGGGAAAGGCGCGCATTCTAACCCAAGGCGCCGGTGCTGGCACATGAAAGGCGGTCATGTGGCTGACAAGCGGGGTTCAAGGCCGGGATCACGCAGGAGGCCCGCTTGCCGAAGATGCAGGACGAACACGACGTAGGATGGCGTGGAGCGAAGCGATACCCATCGATCCCACATCGCTACAGCATGGGTATCGCTGCGCTCCACCCATCCTACAAAAGCGCTCGTCTGCTCAGTTGTGCGATCAGCCCAGCAGGAAGATCGCGTTGCTGGCGAACAGCGCGGCGAACTGGTCCGCCGGCACCGGGCGGCCGAAGAGGAAGCCCTGCACTTCGTCACAGCCGTGCTCGCGCAGGAACTCCAGCTGCTCGTGACTCTCCACGCCCTCGGCGATCACCATCAGGTTCAGGCTGTGGGCCATTGCGATGATGGCGCGGGCGATCTGCGCGTCCTGCTCGCCGTGCGGCAGGCCGTCGACGAAGCTGCGGTCGATCTTCAGCACGTCGATGGGGAACTGCTTCAGGTAGTTGAGCGAGGAGTAGCCGGTGCCGAAATCGTCCACCGCAATCGCCAGCCCCAGGCGCTTGAGGCCCTGAAGGATCTGCATGGCCTGGGAAACATCGCTCATCAGGATGCTTTCGGTCAGCTCCAGCTCCAGGCACGCCGGGGCGATGCCGGTGTCCTCGAGGATGCCGGCGATGCGCTCGCCCAGCTGCCCATCGGCGAACTGCCGGGCCGAGAGGTTCACGGAAATCTTCGGCACCCGCACCTTGTCGCGGTGCCAGGCGCGCAGTTGCAGGCAGGCCTGCTCCAGCAGCCAGTCGCCGACCTGCGCGACCAGCCCGAGCTCTTCCAGCACCGGGATGAACTCCGCCGGCGGGATCAACCCGCGCTTGGGATGCTGCCAGCGCAGCAGCGCCTCGGCGCCGGTCAGGCGGCGGCCGTCGCCGGTGAACTGCGGCTGGTAGTGCAGGACGAACTCGTGCAGCTCGATGGCGCGGCGCAGGTCGCTTTCCAGCTCCAGGCGTTCCAGCGCGCGGGCGTTCATTTCGGCCTGGTAGAACTGGAAGTTGTTCTTGCCCATTTCCTTGGCGTGGTACATCGCCGTGTCGGCGTTCTTCATCAGTTGGCTGAGCTCGGCGCCGTCCTGCGGCGAGAGCGCCACGCCGATGCTGGCGGTGACGAAGAACTCGCGGCCCTCCAGGGTGAAGGGGCGGGCGAGGCTGGAAAGGATCTGCTCGGCGACCTGGATCGCCTGCCCCAGCGCCTTCTCGCGGTCCTTCTGGCCGGGCAGCAGCAGGGTGAATTCGTCGCCGCCCATGCGCGCCACGGTGTCGTCGTCGCTGACGCAAAGGCTCAGGCGCTCGGCCACTTCCTTGAGCATGCGGTCGCCGGCGGCGTGGCCGAGGGAGTCGTTGATCGGCTTGAAGCGGTCGAGGTCGAGGAACATCAGCACCACCCACTGCTGGTGCCGTTCGGCCTGCAGCAGCGCAGTGTGCAGGCGGTCCTGGAACAGCGTGCGGTTGGGCAGGTGGGTCAGGGCGTCGTAATAGGCCAGGCGGTGGATGCGCCGTTCGCTGGCCTTGCGCTCGCTGATGTCGCTGAAGAAGCAGACGAAGCTGACCAGGTCGCCTTCCTCGTCATGCACCGCGGTGATGCCGACCCAGCTCGGGTACAGCTCGCCGTTCTTGCGCTTCTGCAGGATCTCGCCTTCCCAGCTGCCACTCTTGAGCAGGCTTTCCATCACGTGCTTGAGCTGGTTGGCTTCCTGGCGGTCGGCGGTGAGCAGGCGCGGCAGCTGGTCCAGCACTTCCTCGGCGGAGTAGCCGGTCAGGCGGCTGAAGGAGTCGTTGATCTGCACGATGTAGCCGGCCGGATCGGTGACCATGATCGCCGCCGTGGAATGTTCGAATACCGTCGCCGCCATGCGCATCTCGCGCTCGGCGCGGCGTTGCTGGCTGATGTCGCGGGCGACGCCGAGCAGGCCTTCGAAGCGGCCGTGGTCGTCCCACATCAGGGCGATGCGCAGTTCCACCGGAATCTTGTGGCCGTCGGCGTGCAGGCAGTCGAGGCTGAACAGCTGCGGCTCGGCGTTCTCGCGCAGCTGGGCCAGGCGCTTGGGCTCGCCAATGGCGGCCTGCACGCGGTGCAGCAGTTCATCCAGACGTTCCAGCTGCGCCGGGTTGGCGGCCACCTGCTGGAAGCCGTTGGCAAGCACCCATTCGGGGCTGTAGCCGAACACCTGCTGGATCGACGGGCTGATGTAGTTGAGCTGGACCTGGGCGTCGGTGGAGAGGATCACGTCGCTGATGCTCTCGGCGAGCATGCGGTAGCGGCGGCCGCTCTCGCGCAGGGAGTTGTGCGCCTCGACCGTGTCGGTGATGTCCTTGGCCACGCCGATCAGCCTCGCCACGCGGCCGGACTCATCGCGGGTGAAGGCCTGCTCGCGGATGTCGAACCAGTGCCAGTTGCCGTCGCGGTGGCGCCAGCGCAGCTGGCTGTCCAGCAGCAGGCCGTCGCCCACCACCTGTTGCAGGTTGCGCACGCGCCAGTAGTACTCGACGTCATCCGGGTGCAGCACTTTCTCCCAGAAACGCTCGCCCATCTCGCGCAGCTCGTCGCTGCTGTAGCCGAGCTGGTGACCGAGGTTGTGGTTGCTGAAGATCACCCGGCGCGCGGCGATGTCGTGGATGTACAGGGTGTCGGGCACCGCGCGCACCGCGTCGGACCAGAACTTCTCGCGCTCGATCAGCGACAGCTCGACCTGCTTGCGGCTGGTGATGTCCGACAGGCTCAGGGTGATGGCGTGGAAGTCCTGGATCATCTCCGGCACGCGCAGCTGCAGCCACAGGTGGCGCTGCTCGCCCTGGCGGGTGTTGATGCAGGCTTCCAGTTCGACCATGCCGTGGCCGTGCAGCACGGCTTCGAGCACCTTGCTGCGCACGCCGTCCGGGCGCATGCCGGCGCCGCCGACGAGCACCTGCCAGGCCTGCTCCGTGGTGCCCACGCCCATCAGACGCTTGGCGACGTTGTTGATCTCGGTGATGCGCACCTGGCGCAGCAGCCAGGGCAGGCGCTCGGGCTGCGAGGCGATCCACTCGCGCAGGTCGCTCTGCCGCCGCAGGTTGAGGTCCACCAGGCTCTGGCGCAGGGCGGAGAGGTCGAGCACGCAGAGGGCGACGCCGACGCCGTCGAAGATGTCCTGGTAGCGTCGGCGGGTCTCCTCGAGGATGTGCAGCGCCTGCTGCTCCTCGGTGACGTCGCGCAGCACCCAGACCTGGCCGCCCTGGGGCAGGCTGCCGCGCAGTACCCAGGTCTGCTGTGGCGACAGGGGGCTGTCGTCCAGCGAATGGTGGCTGACGGCGAACAGGCGCGGCTGGCCGGCATGGTTCACTCGCACCAGTTCCGCGCCGCTGTCGCTGGCCGCATCGCTGCCATTGAGCAGCCCGCCCAGGCCCGGCAGCAGCTCCAGCAGATGATGCTCGCCGGCCTTGTCGGCGGTGATGCCGAACAACTGTTCGGCCTGTGGATTGAGGTAGGCCAGCCGGCCGTCGGCGCGGGTCACCAGCACGCGCTCGTCGATCGCGCCGAGGGCCTGCGCGGCCTGACGCAGGTTCTGCTGCGACTGTGCCGTCAGCGTGCGCAGGTTGTGCTGCTCCCGCTGCAGGCGCAGCAGGGCGGCGCCTGCGATACCGGCCAGCACCAGCAGCAGCGCCAGCTCGCCGCCCAGGCGCGGCAGCAGGGTGCTGCGGACCTGGCGGTCGTCGAACTGCGGGTGCAGCTTCCAGTCGGTGTTCTGGATCTCCAGGCCGTCCAGGCTCTGCGCCTGCTCCAGCGGCGAGGCGGCGGACAGCGGGCCGGGACGGTAGCCGCTGGAGCGGCCGAGGACCTTCTGCTGGACGTCGTCGACCAGCAGCCAGCCCGGCAGTCCGGGGCGGACCTGCGCCGCCCAGCCGCGCCGGGCGATCTTTTCGTCGAGGCGGATGACGCTGTCGCCTTCGCCCGGCTCGGTGGCCTTCAGCCAGACATAGAAGTGGCCGCCGTTCTCCTCGCTGAAGGCGTAGTGGTAATCCTGCTGTGCGCTGCGCTGGCGCAGGGCTTCGATGAACGCCGTGTCCTTGATGCCGCTGGCGGTGTCGCGCACGGGCATGCCGCGGGCATCCAGGCGCACCAGGCTGTGGAAGGACGGGTAGATGTGCTTCAGGCCGGAAATCAGCGGTGCGTGAACATCGCTGTAATCGCGGTCGAGTTCCTGTTGCAGCAGGGCCTGGGCCGCGACGGCCTTGAGCTCCAGGGTCAGCGAGAACCGTTGGGCGATCTGTTCGCCATGCAGCATCACCCGCTCGCGCTCGAAGCGTTCCTGGCTGCGGAACTCCTGGTGCAGTTGCCAGGCCAGCAGGCCGAGCATGAACAGCACCAGCAGCACCAGCGCGGTCCGGGTCGCCACGCGGCCAGGCCTGGCCAGGGCGTCCGGAGGAATACGGGGGAAGATAGACAAGGACTTAGGGACCTGGGGCGATACGGCTGAATTCGGCGCAGGCTAGGATGCCCGGAAAGGCGGCTAAGTGCCAGTATGGCCGACGAGCGTCGTTTGCCCTTCCCGACTCATTCCGGTAGCTTTGCCGCACGCGCGCGTGGTGTGCGTGGCATAAAGTACATCCGCGCCTCGTTCCGCGCGAAGGGCCGTCCATCGGCCGTTCGCGCCCGCCGGCAGCCAGCTTCGCAAAGTGGTAAGCGCTGCCGCTCCGGCCTCGATGCCGGCGTTCCGGAACCTGCCGTCGTCCGTTCCGGCCATCCCGATCACTCATTCATCCCAGAAGTCAGGTATCCATGGCTCAATACGTCTACACCATGCACCGGGTCGGCAAGGTCGTGCCGCCCAAGCGTGAAATCCTCAAGGACATCTCCCTGTCGTTCTTCCCTGGCGCCAAGATCGGCGTGCTCGGCCTGAACGGCGCGGGTAAATCCACCCTGCTGCGCATCATGGCCGGCGTCGACACCGAGATCGAAGGTGAAGCCCGCCCGATGCCCGGCATCAACGTCGGTTACCTGCCGCAGGAGCCCAAGCTCGACCCGCAGGCCACCGTGCGCGAGATCGTCGAAGAGGCCGTCGGCCAGATCAAGGCCGCCCAGGCCCGCCTGGACGAGGTCTACGCCGCCTACGCCGAGCCGGACGCCGACTTCGACGCCCTGGCCGCCGAGCAGGCCAAGCTGGAAGCCATCCTCCAGGCTTCCGACGGCCATAACCTGGAGCGCCAGCTGGAAGTCGCCGCCGACGCCCTGCGCCTGCCGCCGTGGGATGCGAAGATCGAACACCTCTCCGGTGGCGAGAAGCGCCGTGTCGCCCTGTGCCGCCTGCTGCTGTCCGCCCCGGACATGCTGCTGCTGGACGAACCGACCAACCACCTGGACGCCGACTCCGTCGCCTGGCTGGAACACTTCCTCCACGACTTCCCGGGCACCGTGGTGGCGATCACCCACGACCGCTACTTCCTCGACAACGTCGCCGGCTGGATTCTCGAACTCGACCGTGGCCACGGTATCCCGTTCGAAGGCAACTACTCCGGCTGGCTGGAATCCAAGGCCAACCGCCTGGCCCAGGAAGCCAAGCAGGAAGCCTCCCACGCCAAGGCCATGAAGGCTGAACTGGAATGGGTACGCCAGGGCGCCAAGGGCCGCCAGGCCAAATCCAAGGCCCGCCTGCAGCGCTTCGAGGAACTGCAGTCGCAGGAATTCCAGAAGCGCAGCGAGACCAACGAGATCTACATCCCGGCCGGTCCGCGCCTGGGCGACAAGGTCATCGAGCTGCACAACGTCACCAAGGGCTACGGCGAGCGTGTGCTGATCGACAACCTGTCGCTGAGCATTCCCAAGGGCGCCATCGTCGGCGTGATCGGCGGCAACGGCGCGGGTAAATCGACCCTGTTCCGCATGCTGACCGGCAAGGAACAACCGGACTCGGGCACCATCGAGATCGGCGACACCGTGCAGATCGCCAGCGTCGACCAGAGCCGCGAGATCCTCGAAGGCAACAAGACCGTCTGGGAGCAGGTTTCCGACGGCTTCGAGCAGATCAAGATCGGCAACTACGAAGTTCCGTCGCGCAGCTACGTCGGCCGCTTCAACTTCAAGGGCGGCGACCAGCAGAAGTTCGTCAAGGACCTCTCCGGTGGTGAGCGCGGCCGTCTGCACCTGGCCCTGACCCTGAAGCAGGGCGGCAACGTGCTGCTGCTCGACGAACCGTCCAACGACCTCGACGTGGAAACCCTGCGTGCGCTGGAAGAAGCGCTGCTGGACTTCCCCGGCGCCGCCATCGTGATTTCCCACGATCGCTGGTTCCTGGACCGCATCGCGACCCACATCCTCTCCTACGAGGACGACGGCAAGGTGACCTTCTTCGAAGGCAACTACACCGAGTTCGAAGCCGATCGTAAAAAACGCCTGGGCGACGCTGCCTCGCAGCCGCACCGCGTGCGTTACAAGAAGCTGGCGTAAGCGGCTTGTGCAGGAAAACGGGGCCTTCGGGCCCCGTTTTTTTTACGATTTTCCGAAGGTCAGCGGCTGCGCTTGAGGTCCTCCAGGGCGCGACGCTGGTCCTCCAGCTGCCTCTGCAGTGTGTCGATCTGTCGCGCCTGGTCCTGCAGGGTGCGTTGCTGTTCTTCCATCTGGCGCGACATGCGCTCCAGATCGTCGGTGCTGAATTTCGACTTGTGGATCACTTCGCTGTCGAATGTATCCGCTACCACCAGAGCGCCGGACTCGGTGAAATTGCCCAGTTTCATGGTCCCGTGGGCAGGCAGGGCGAGGGCGCAGGTGAAGGCGGCGAGAAGCGCGAGCGGGCGTGGGAGCATCGTGGGCGTCCTGATGGAATGAGTTGTTGAGTGCAACTACCTATTGATTTTGTATACAAAAATCTGTTTTTCTGCCGGTCCGGCAGAAGTGGGATTTATATTTTTGCACCATAAAGATTCATAAAAGCGTCACGCTGCACTATCTCGGGGCGGCGTGGATTGTTAGAGTCTGCCGGCAAAAAGCATCACATAATCAGAAAAGTACCGGTGTAGACATGACGCAATCCGTTGACTCGTTCCTCGAGCGCCTCAAGCGGCGCGATCCCGATCAGCCCGAATTCCACCAGGCGGTGGAAGAGGTGCTGCGCTCCCTCTGGCCCTTCCTCGAAGCCAACCCGCACTACCTGCAGGCCGGCATCGTCGAACGCATCGTCGAGCCAGAACGCGCGATCCTGTTCCGCGTGCCCTGGGTGGATGATGCCGGACGAGTACGGGTCAACCGTGGTTTCCGCATCCAGATGAGCAGCGCCATCGGCCCGTACAAGGGAGGTCTGCGCTTCCACCCCTCGGTGAACCTGGGCGTGCTGAAGTTCCTCGCCTTCGAGCAGGTCTTCAAGAACTCCCTGACCTCGCTGCCCATGGGGGGCGGCAAGGGCGGCTCGGACTTCGACCCCAAAGGCAAGAGCGACGCCGAGGTCATGCGCTTCTGCCAGTCCTTCATGAGCGAGCTGTTCCGCCATGTCGGCGCTGACCTCGACGTGCCGGCCGGCGACATCGGCGTGGGTGCCCGCGAGATCGGCTACCTGTTCGGCCAGTACAAGCGCCTGTCCAACGAGTTCACCTCGGTGCTGACCGGCAAGGGCATGTCCTACGGCGGCAGCCTGATCCGTCCGGAAGCCACCGGCTACGGCTGCGTGTACTTCGCCCAGGAAATGCTCAAGGCCCGCGAGAGCGGCTTCGACGGCCAGCGCGTGGCCATCTCCGGTTCCGGCAACGTGGCCCAGTACGCCGCGCAGAAGGTCATGGAGCTGGGCGGCAAGGTGATCTCGCTGTCCGATTCCGAAGGCACTCTATTCATCGAAGCTGGCCTGACCCCGGAGCAGTGGGATGAAATCATGGAGCTGAAGAACGTCCGTCGCGGCCGTCTCAGCGAAATGACCGGGCCCGGCCTGCGCTTCATTGCCGGCCAGCGTCCCTGGTCGCTCGCCTGCGACATCGCGCTGCCCTGCGCCACCCAGAACGAACTGGACGCCAACGATGCGCGCACCCTGCTGGCCAACGGCTGCATCTGCGTGGCCGAAGGCGCGAACATGCCGTCGACCCTGGAGGCTGTGGATATCTTCCTCGAGGCCGGCATCCTCTATGCGCCGGGCAAGGCCTCCAACGCCGGCGGCGTCGCCACCAGCGGCCTGGAGATGAGCCAGAATGCCATGCGCCTGCTGTGGACCGCCGGTGAAGTGGACCAACGCCTGCACGGCATCATGCAGAACATCCACCATGCCTGCGTCGCCTACGGCGAGGAGAATGGCCGGATCAACTACGTGAAAGGCGCCAACATCGCCGGCTTCGTCAAGGTCGCCGACGCCATGCTGGCCCAGGGTGTGGTCTGACCGCTTCCTGGAAATGAAAAACGGGCCCGATGGGCCCGTTTTTCATTTCCGCCTGCGAAGCGGACTGCTCTTCGTAGGAGCGGATCTTATCCGCGATCCGGCCGTCAGGCCGGTGATTCGGGAATGCACCGCTGTCGCGGTGTTCGCGGACAAAGTCCGCTCCTACGTGAAATATCGCGCCGGGGCGCGCCCTTTCCGACACTGTGGTTTCAGCCAGCTCCGCACGGTCCCCTCTCCCTGAAGGGAGAGGGGACTGGTTGGGCACCGGCTGAAGCCGTGGCTTCAGCCGGCACGGATAGCGCCCTCTCCCTTCAGGGAGAGGGCGGGGGAGAGGGCATGCCCCGGCGCGATGCAGACCTGGCGCGGCGTAGTCCGCTCCTGCTAGGCCATGCCCGCGCTATTCAGATGGTGGGGCGCATAACGCGCCAGCGTTATTCGCCGCGAGTTGATCGGCGGATAACCCGTTCCGCGTTTTCCGCGCTACGGTCCTGCTCTTCGTAGGAGCGAGCTTGCTCGCGAACCGACCTGGCTCCGTTGCTCCGCTCGTTCGCGAGCAATAACGATGGCGTCCCCCTCGCTCCTACAGGCCCATCGTCAATCCACCGGTTTTGGCGTCGTCGCCGTGCTCGGCGGCAGGATCGGGTATTCCACCTTCGGCTGCTTGCCGGTGACTGTCTTGAGGAAGGCGACGATGTCGCCGACTTCCTCCGCGTTGAGCTGCTTGCCCAGCTGCGCGGTGCCCATGATCGCCACCGCTTCCTCAAGGTCCCAGACCTGCCCGCTGTGGAAATACGGCGCGGTCAGCGCGATGTTGCGCAGGGGTGCGGCGCGGAACACGTATTCATCGTTCTGCGTCTTGGTCACCTCGAAACGGCCCTTGTCACCGGTAGGCAGGATCCTGCCGTCAGGCTTCTTCACCAGGCCGAACGGGAAGTAGGCCTGGCCGCCCAGGTTCACGCCGTTGTGGCAGCTGATGCAGCCCGAACTCATGAAGGTTTGCAGGCCCCTCTTCTCCTTGGCGTCCAGGGCGTTGTCGTCGCCCTTGAGGTAGAGATCGAAGCGCGAGTCCGGGGTGATCAGGGTCGACTCGAAGGCCTGTAGCGCACGGGCCATGTTGTCGAAGCTGACCGGTTGCTGGTCACCGGGGAAGGCCTTTTCGAAGGAGGTAACGTACTCCGGCATGCTGCGCAGCGTGGCTTCGACGTTCTTCGGCGTGTTGTGCATCTCCACCGGGTTCTGCACCGGCCCCTTGGCCTGTTCTGCCAGGTCCTTGGCGCGGCCATCCCAGAACTGCGCGACGTTGAACACCGCGTTGAACACGGTGGGCGAGTTGCGCGCGCCTTTCTGCCAGGCATGGCCGCTGGACGCGGGCACGTTGTCAGCCCCGCCGGTGCCGATGTTGTGGCAGGTGTTGCAGCTGATCACGTGGCTGGCGGACAGGCGCGGCTCGAAGAACAGCTGCCGGCCCAGCTCGATCTGGTTGGTGTCGAGCTTGTCGCTGGCCTGCTCCGGGATGGGCTTGAAGATGCTGTTGGCGCTGTCGCGCAGGGCGTCGGCGTTCGCTTGCGCCGCCGCCGTGCTCACGGCGAGCAGCAGGCTGCCCAGGGCCAGTTTGATGGGCTGCATGTGGAGTCTCCTTGTCTCAGGCTTTGGTTTCTTCTGAGTTCAAGGAGAGGCGATGGGGCGAAGGGGCGGCTTGACCGAGATCAAGCGCACGGGGTGCTCAGAGGTGAAGCGTTGTCACAGTCTCAGTTGCCGCGCAGGGCGTGGGACAGCGCGCGGTCTTTCTGCTGTTCCCAGTCGCGGTCGCGGTCACTGTTGCGCTGTTCTTCGTATTGCTGGCGCTCCTGGCTCACGCGCATGGCCTGGCATTGCTGGAAACCATCGTTCCAGCCCAGCGCGTATTTCTGCTCGCCCAGGTAGCGCGGCACGTTCTTGCGGAATTCGCCAGTGATCGCGCCGGCGGCCTGGCGACCGCTGCCGCAACCGTCGTCATAGCCGTCGGCGTAGGCGGGTGGATAGCCATGGGAAATGAGGGTTTCGTGGGTGGTTTCGCAGCCGGCGAGCAACGCGGCGCAGAACAGGACGAGGGCGGCGCGGTGCGCCATGGAAACTCCCGTGTGCCGGTGAGGCGGGCACACGCGCCGCAAGAGGTAGCGCCACTCGAGGTGACATGGCGCGACTCTATTGGGCGGCTCGTGAGGAAAGCGTCAAGCCGGCGTGATGCGGATGTGCTGGCCGCCTGCCGCTCGCGGCTCGCAGTCGATCCGCACCGGCAGGAAGGCTTCGATCACCGCGCGGTTGCTCAATAGATGATCGCTCGCAATCGGCGCGCTGAAGCTGCCGCCGCCTGCCAGCGCCATGGGCAGCAACAACTGGTCGGCGAGGTGTTCCTCGACGCTGGTGCCGCTGTGGCGCCAGTCATCGGCCTGGCGCAACGCCTGGCTGGCAACGCGTTCGGCACTGACGCCGGCCTGGCCGAAGGCGCAGAACACCAGGCTCAACTGCTCGCACTCGATCTCCAGCAACAGCGCATTGCCCGGGCCCTGATCCTCCGGCAGGCGGACGACCTGAACGGAGGCTGCGTGCCAATCCTGATGCCGCTTCACCTTCTCCAGCTCGCGATCCCCCACGTGACCGGGAATGGCCGCGAGCAGGGCGCGGGCCGAGCGCGAGCGCACGTCACCGGCTTGCGGCAGATGCAGCGGCTGCAGCTCGCCGGGCTCGACACGAATCAGCAACTCACCGCCGCCGGCGGGCATGAATCCGTGGCGCAGCAGCTCGAAGTCGACCTTCGCACCCATGCGTCGCAGCAGCGGCAACCAGCTGCGCTCGATGAAGTCCGCCGGCGGTGCCAGCGGGTTGTGCGTGCCGCCCATGATCGACAGGCTGCTCGGCCCATCGGCGAACAGCAGCGCTGGCAACAGTGTCTGCAGCACCAGCACGGCGCTGCCCGCGCTGCCGATGGCGAAACGGTAGTCACCACTGATAATCGCGCCGGGGCGGAAGGTCAGGCTGCGCGAACCCAACTCGTCGCCTTCCACCGTCGCGCCGCAGATCTCCTTCGCCGCGCGCACTGCGGTCAGGTGCTGGCGCAGCAGCCCCGGCCGAGAGCGCCGGCCACGGATGTTGACGATGCGCAGCGGTTTCCCGGTGATCATCGACAGGCTCAGCGCACTGCGCAGAATCTGCCCACCGCCTTCGGCGCCGTCGAGTTCGATCAGGTCCTTGTTCATCTTCTGGTTCCTTGTCTTGCAGTCGGGGGGGGGGGGGGGGGGGGGGGGGGGGGGGGGGGGGGGGGGGGGGCGCCCGCCCCCCCCCCGCGGCGCCGCAAGGAAGAAACACACAAAAGCAGAAAAAAAAA
>NZ_JBGLYK010000139.1:0-15477 GCF_047304025.1 Pseudomonas sp. Pseusp97
CCCCGCGCCCGCGCCCGCGGCGCCCCCCCCCCCCCGCGATCCTCGCCGCTGCTACCGCCCGTCCCCTTCCCCCCCCGCTCCTACAACGTCAAAGCGGCTGCGGGCGCCGGGTAATCAGCCCCTGCCGGGCGACACGGGTCAGCTCGTGGACAGCCGATTCGAGCTGCTCGGCCACCGGCGACTGCACGACGGCGAAGTCGAAGCTGTCGCTGGGGAAGCGGGCGAGATCGGCAAAGGTCTCGGCGAACTGGATGAGGAAGGTACGCGAGCCGTTCCAGCGCTTGGGCCAGCCATCGAGGTAACGGACGAGGGTGGGCTGGTGATTGCCGCCCAGGAGTATCTTCGGATTGCGGCGCAGCAGGCCGGTCGTGATCGGGGCAAGGCGCACATGCGGGTTGGGACAGGTCATGGTGTCTGATCTTCCGCCTCAAGGGTCCTGCTGGACGCGGCGAGAGGCACACCGAACCAGCGCTTTAGCGGTATTTCGATGTCAGCTGTCGCTTGCATCCGCGCCCCGCAAGTTGCTACTTAAATCGGCGCTGTGCGGCATCCTAGAGAAGCCCCGGCAAAGCTGTCAAGGAGACTTCAGGCATGACCACGCCACCCCTGCGGCTGTTCTTCGCCCTGCCCTGCCCACCCGAACTGGCCAGGCGCATCGCCGCCTGGCGAGACGCACTGCAGCTGGACGGCCAGCCCGTCGCCCAGGCCAATTTCCATCTCACCCTGGCCTTTCTCGGTTCGGTGCCGCGCGGGCGCAAGGCGGAATTGCGCGCCATCGGCGAACGCCTGCCGCGCCAGGGTTTCGACCTGCAGCTGGACCACATCGCGCGCTGGCACAACGGCATCCTGCACCTGGCGCCCAGCGACGTTCCGGCCGCGCTGCACGGACTCGTGCACACGCTGCGCGAGGAGTTGCGAGCAGGCGGCTTCGAGGTCGAGCAGCGTCCGTTCCATCCTCACATCACCCTGGCACGTCATGCCCGCCACGCTCCGCTCGCATCGGCCTCCTTCCTGCTGCCAGCACAGGCGGTGACGCTGTTCAGCTCGGAGAACAGCCCCACCGGCGTGCGCTACCGCGCCATTGGCGAGTGGCCGCTAGAGAGCGTCTGAACGCACCGCCCAGTCCTGGGCGTAGTCGAGGAAGCGGCGCAGGCTTGCCGTGGGGTACTTGTCGATGTGCAGCGCACGGAAGAAGGTGCGCCGCAGCGGGCCCAGTGGATTGTCCAGGCGCACCAGTTGGCCGCGCGCAAGCTCCGCCTGCACCACGCGCTGCGACAGGCAACCGATACCGAAACCGCTGCCCACCAGGTGTTTGATCGCCTCGGCGTTGCTCACTTCCAGAGGCGCGCTAAGGCTACCCAGGCGCGGCAACACCTGCTGTTCGAAAGTCACTCGGGTACCGGACCCGGCCTCGCGCAGCACCCAGCGCGCCGCTGCCAGGTCCTCCAGGCTGACGCGCTTCACACTGGCCAGAGGATGGTCCGGCGCGACCACCAGCAGCAGCTCATCGGCCATCCAGGGGGTGAGCTGGATCTGCGGATGCTGGATCGGCGCCTCGATGAAGGCCACGTCCAGCCGGAACTCGGCCAACGCCTCGATCACCCCGCCGCTGTTAGCCACCTGCAACTCCAGCCGGCTTTCGGGCAGCTCGGCGAGGAAGCCGGCCATCACCTGCGGCAACAGGTAACCGCCGATGCTGCGGCTGGCGCCCAGGCTCAACTGCACCGGCGCCGATTCGAACAGGCTCTCCAGCTCTGCGCTCTGCGCCAGCAGCGCACAAGCCTTGGGGTAGAAGGCGCGGCCGTTGTCGTTCAGCGCCAGGCGCTTGCCGCTGCGATCGAACAGGCGCGTGCCGAGGCTGCGCTCCAGTTCCTGCAGCGCCTGGCTGGCGGCGGATTGCGACAATGCTATGCGCGCCGCGGCCTGGGTCACGTTGCCCACCTCGGCGATGGCAGTGAAGGTCGCCAACTGGCGAAGGGTGATGCGCGGGCCCATATCGATAAAACCGGTCAACCCAATAAGAACAATCCGTTTTTACACTAAGAAGCCGGGCGGCACCATGGTTTCACCTTACACAAGGAGCCTGTAATGACCGCCCTCCGCCGCCTGCCCTACTACCTCCCCGGTGCCCTGCTCTGCCTGGCCATCGCCTTCGGCTCCCGCCAGCTTATGGACATTCCCGCGCTCCAGCACCTGGGACTCGGCAGCCTGACCCTGGCGATCCTCATCGGGCTGCTGGCCGGCAACCTCGGCCTGGCCCGCTTCGGCAGCATCCGCCCCGGCATCGACCTGTCGCGCCAGCAACTGCTGCGCCTGGGCGTGGTGCTCTACGGCCTGCGCCTGACCTTCCAGGACATCGCCGCCCTCGGCCCGGCCGCACTGATCATCGACGTGCTGATGGTCGCCAGCACCCTGACCGTCGCCTGGTGGATCGGCGAGCGCTGGCTCAGGCTGCCGCGCGAAAACGCCCTGCTGATCGGTGCCGGCAGCGCCATCTGCGGCGCCGCGGCGGTGATGGCGAGCAGCCCGGTGCTCAAGGCGCGCGCCGAGCACACCGCCGTCGCGGTAGCCACCGTTGTGCTGTTCGGCACCCTGGCGATGCTTTTGCACCCTTTGATCTACGCCGCACTGCCCAACCTGTTCGGCAGCGAGCAGGCCTTCGGGGTGTTCACCGGCTCGACCATCCACGAGGTTGCCCAGGTGGTTGCCGCCGGACGCGCCATGGACCCGGCCGCCGCAGACGCCGCGCTGATCAGCAAGATGCTGCGCGTCCTGCTGCTGGCCCCGGCCCTGCTGATCCTCGGACGCGTTGGCTGTGCCGAAGTCGCCGAGCCGGGCGCGCGCCGCAAGCTGCACATTCCCGGCTTCGCCGTGTTCTTCCTGCTGGTGACCGGCCTGCGCTCGCTGGGCTGGGTGCCGGAAAACTGGCTGGCACCGCTGCAGCAACTGGACGACGTGATGCTCGGCATGGCGATGGCGGCCCTGGGCCTGGCCACCCGCCTGGGCGACCTGCGCAAGGAAGGCCCCAAGCCGCTGCTGCTGGGCGCCGGGCTGTTCATCTTCCTGCTGGTGGGCGGCGGCCTGATCAATGGGGGGGTGCAGTACCTCTTCCATTGATTCGAAACCCGAGCAACGCCAAGCAAGGCTCCTGCACAAGGGACAAAACGATAAATGCCGGGCAATGCCCGGCATTTTTGCTCTTCGTAGGAGCGAGCGTGCTCGCGAACCGCCCGATGCCGGTGCCGCCGGAAGCACTGTTCGCGAGCAAGCTCGCTCCTACAGATGCCCCGTGGATGGCGCCAGCGATCAGCTGGACAGCTTGCGGTCCAGGGAGAACGGGCCGGCGCCGCTGATCAGCAGCGCGACGCTGATCATGATCAGGGTGAAGGCGTATTCGAAGCCGTTGGCAGTGATGAAGAAGCCGTTGGCCAGGTGCACGCTGAATACGGCGACCAGCATGGCGACGATCAGCGGGATGCTCGCCAGGCGCACCAGCAGGCCCAGGACCAGGGCCAGGCCGCCGAAGAACTCGGCGCTGCCGGCCAGGGCGGCCATCAGGTAGCCAGGGGTCACGCCGAGGGATTCCAGCCAGCCCGCCATGCCTTGCAGACCCGGGCCACCGAAGGCGCCGAAGAGTTTCTGCGAGCCGTGGGCCATGAAGGTCAGGCCAGTGGTGATACGCAGTACAGCGATGCCGGCGCCAGCGTTGGTGGTCAGGATGGATTTGATCAGCGAGTTCATGGTGCGTCCTTATGCGAGCTCAGTGGGAGCGAAGGGTTGCGTAGGAAGTGGGTGACAACCGTGGTTGCTTGGCGACCAATATAGCCAGTTTTTCCGATATCAAAAGCGCAATTTCACGCTAATAACTATCGAACAAACCGATCACTTCTTGATTGCCGCCACGCTTTCACGTGGCTCGAGGCCATCACGTTCCCGCTGATATGCAAGATAGTACTTGTTGACGCTGCTGACGTAGTTCACCACGCCCATGCCCAGTTGCTCGGCCGCCACGCGCTCGACCTGGAAGAACCACTGGTTGGGGTTCAGGCCCTGGCGCTTGGCCTCCGCACGCAGGCTTTGCACCCGCTCGGGACCGGCGTTGTACGCAGCCAGGACGAAGGCCATGCGGTCACGCTCATTGATGCGCGGGCTGGAGAAGAAGCGCTTGCGCAGCATCGCCATGTAACGGCTGGCGGCCTGCACGTTGTTCTCCTTCTGGTGCACGGTATCCACGCCCACGGCGCGGGCCGCTGCCGGGGTGATCTGCATCAGCCCCGTAGCGCCGCCGGCGCCGCGCGCGCCGGCATTCAGATTGGATTCCTTGAACGCGACCGCCGCCAGGGCCAGCCAGTCCACCTTGCTCTGCTCGCCATAGCGCTGCAGGGTCGGACGCACGGCTTCCAGGCGTTTGCGGTCGGGCACCACCAGCGGGTTGCGCACCTGGTAGGCGCGGCGGTAGAGCCGCTGGAATGCCACGTCCTGGTCCGCCGGTGCGCGGTAATCCTTGAGGAAGCGATTGACGCTGGCGCGCAGCATCGGCGCGTCACGGCGTACGTACCAGGCCATCGGCTCGCTGTTGTCCAGCACCAGATGACGGTCGACGCGCAGCTTGGTGAAGACCTTGCTCCAGCGCTCGGCAATGGGTTGCTCGACCACGGTGTAGTTGAAGATGCCCGCCTGGACCATCTCCAGCACGTCTTCCACGGCCAGGGAGGAATCGGTCCACTCCAGCACCAGCGGCGCCATGCGCTTCTGCGCCAGGCGCTCGTTGACCTTGCGCACCGCCTCACCGGCGGCGCTGCCGGCGGGCAAGGTGATGGTGCGGCCGGCGAGCTGCTCCAGGCGCACGAACTTGCGGTTGCCCTGCCGGGTCACCAGCACCAGCGGCACGTCGGCCTTCCACGGCAGGCTGGGGCTGACGTTCTGGCCGTCGCGGGCCAGCAAGACTTCCCCTGGCGCGACGAGATCGCCTTCGCCGCGCTGCAGCGCGCCGAGCAACTGGTCCTTGGCCTTGGGGATGAACTTGATGGTGAGCGGCTTGCGCCCGGGGGAGCTGTCGTTGAGGAACTGCTCGAAGGCGCGCAGGCGGCGGTATTCGATGCCGATGGGTTCACCCTTGATTTCGCCGGAGCTGTTGCGGCTCTGGTTGACCAAGACCCGCAGCGTGCCACCGGAACGAATGGCGGCGAGATCGCGTGCGTCGCTGCTTTCCTGCTCCCAGTTTTCCGGCTGGGCCGTCAGGCGAGCAGCCGCCGGCAGTGGCGTCAGGGCCACGAGGCACAGCAGTAGCAGCAACAGTCGGGTCATCCAGCTCTCCGGGGGCTCGCACTCGGCGAAGGGCCGGTTAGAGTGCGGTTTCGACCGGTAGTTCCCGGCCGCCAAGGGCGCGCAAGACTCTCACAGGAGGGGATCAATACCAACCCGAAACTTCCGATAGATCTTCGGAATGTTCCTCAACCTGCTGTTTTTGAAGAATTTTCGTCGAAAAAGCGGCTTTTGTTATGCTTCGCTTCCGGACAAAAGGAAGAAAAATGCAACTGATCGACATCGGCGTCAACCTCACCCACCCGAGTTTTGCCCCGGAACGCGAAGCAGTCCTCGCGCGCGCGATCGAGGCCGGCGTCGTGCAGATGGTGCTGACCGGGACCAGCCTGGACGACAGCGAACAGGCCCTGCAGCTGTGTCGGCAGCTGGACGAAGAACAGCGCCTGTATTGCACCGCCGGCGTCCATCCGCACGAAGCGAGCCACTGGGACAGCGGCAGCGCCAAGGTGCTGCGCGGCCTGCTGGCCGAGGACAGGGTCAAGGCGGTCGGCGAATGCGGACTGGACTTCAACCGCGACTTTTCGCCACGCCCACAGCAGGAGAAGGCATTCGAAGAACAGCTGGGGCTGGCGGTGGAACTGCAATTGCCGGTTTTCATCCACGAGCGCGACGCCGGCGAGCGCCTGCTGGCCATCCTCAAGGAGTTCCGCGACAAGCTGCCGGCCGCCGTGGTGCATTGCTTCACCGGCGAGCGCCGCACACTTTATTCCTACCTCGACCTCGACCTGCATATCGGCATCACCGGCTGGATCTGCGACGAGCGCCGTGGCACCCACCTGCAGGAACTGGTGCGGGAAATCCCCGAAGGCCGGCTGATGCTGGAAAGCGACGCACCTTATCTCTTGCCGCGCACCCTGCGGCCGAAGCCAAAAAACGGCCGCAATCAGCCGGCGTACCTGCCCGAAGTGCTGACCTGCGTGGCCCAGCACCGGGGCGAGAGCGCGGAGCAGGTCGCGGCCCATACCACCGCCTGCGCGCGACGGTTCTTTGACCTGCCGGAAATTTGAACCAGCGCTCAAGCTTGCACTCCTGCGGCCGATAAGTTGGGGGCGGAAGGTGGCTTGATCCCCATCAATGGCCACCTTCATCCTTTTCACGACAATAGTGGCGCCTTGACACTATTCGACCGACAAGAAGAGATTTATGGCCGCCTGGATCCGCGATATTTCCCTCAAGTACAAATTCTGGGCCGTCAACGCGGTCGCCTTCGTCACCACCCTGCTGCTGGTGCTGTTCGCCATGCACCAGGAGCTCGATGGGCGCAACCAGCAGGCACGCCAGGGTGCCGAAGCCCAGGCCCAGTTGTTGAAGAACTGGCCAGCGGGATCCGCGCTGCCGATCTCGCCTGATCTGGTCAGCTTCGCCAGCGGCAGTGCGCCGCAGATCGCCGGTGTCGACGGCTCCGCCCTTGCCCGCGCCAATGGCTGGGTCGACCTGCAAGGTGCGCAGGGCCGCCAAGGCGCACTGGCCGGCGCCTACGTACAGGACATCGGCAATGGCCAGCGCGTTGCCGTGCTCGCCTCCGGCGCCGATTTCTGGAGCGTCTTCGAGGACCGCGCCCTGCCCTTCGCCGGCGCCGTGCTGGTGCTGATGCTGGCCCTGCTGGCCGCCTCGCAGCTACTGATCCGCTTCATCCTCACCCACCTGCTGACCCTGCGCGACGTGATGCTGCACGTCGAGAAGAGCGGCGACCTGGCCGCCCGCGTACCGCTGGAAAGCCGCGACGAAGTCGGCCAGATGGCCACCGCCTTCAATGCCATGCAGGCCGGCTACCAGCGCGTGGTCGGCACCGTCGCGCAGGCCGCCGGACGCCTCGACGAGGGCGCACGCAGCCTGGCCAACAGCATGGGCCAGGTGCGCCAGGGCATGCTCGGCCAGCAGAGCGAGACCGACCAGGCCGCCACCGCCATCAACGAGATGTCCACCACCGTCCACCACATCGCCCAGCACGCTGCCGACACCCGCGACCAGTCGCAGGAAGCCGACCGCCTGGCCGGCAATGGCCAGCAGGTCGTCGGTCGCGTCGGCCAGTCCATCGCCGGGCTGTCCCAGGGCGTGCAGCAGACCGCCGAGATGATCCAGCAGCTGGCCCAGGACAGCCACAAGATCAGCAGCGTGGTCAGCGTGATCCACGGCATCGCCGAACAGACCAACCTGCTCGCCCTCAACGCCGCCATCGAGGCCGCCCGCGCTGGCGAGATGGGCCGCGGCTTCGCCGTGGTCGCCGACGAGGTGCGCAACCTTGCCAAGCGCGTGCAGGATTCCACCGACGAGATCACCCAGATGATCAACGCGCTGCAGTCCGGCACCCGCGACGCGGTGGAGTTCATGCAGGAAAGCTCGATCAAGGCCGACGGCTGCGTCGAGGAGGCCCGCGAAGCCGGCGAAGCCCTGGCCGCCATCGCATCGGCGGTGGCGCTGATGCGCGAGAGCAATACGCAGATCGCCGTGGCCGCCGAACAGCAGAGCCAGGTCGCCGAGGAAATGACCCGTTCGGTCGTGGGCATCCGCGACGTCACCGAACACACCGTGCAGCAGACCGTCGAGTCGGCCGGCACCAGCCACCAGCTGGCTGACCTCGCCGGCGAGCTCAGCCGCGCCATCCGCCAGTTGCGCCTGTAATTGCTATCGCCCGCATAGCCTCTGCCCATTGGCGCGGGCTGCGGGGCAGCACCTAGACTGCTGTCATGGCGCCCGCCTGCGCTCAGGCGGGCTTCTCAGTCTCGGGAGCTTTCCATGGGCAAACGTCATCCCAACCTCGTCGCCTGGCAATGGCAGGGCTACGCCGCCAACCATCGCAACCCGACCAACCTGGCGCTGCACATCATCGCCGTGCCGCTGTTCATCCTCGGCGCGCTGACGCTGCTCAGCGGGCTGTTCGGCCTGAGCCTGGCGGCCATCGCGCTGGGAGTGATCGGCATGATCGCCTCGCTGGCCATCCAGGGCCGCGGACACAAGCTCGAGGAGCAACCGCCCGAACCCTTCAGCGACCGCAAGGACGCCGTCAGCCGGCTGCTGGTCGAGCAATTCGTCACCTTCCCGCGCTTCGTCCTGAGCGGCGCCTGGTGGCGCGCCTGGCGCAATCGCCGGCGCTGAATCGACCATCAGGGCCGGGCGCGGCATTTCGGCCATTCAAGTACCCCGCCGGTTCGCCGATATAATCGTCGAGATTTCGTCACGAGCTGTTGAGATGTCGGCTTTTCGTCATTTTATTGGCATTCTGGCCTGCCTGTTTATTGTCATGCCCGCGCACTCGGCCCCGGAAGCGGCCGCCGAGCGCATCGTGCTGACTATCGCAGTCAAAGGCCGGCCGCAGCTCCTGCGCCACTACCGGCTGCGCGACCTGGAAGCGCTGCCGCAGACCGCGCGGCGCTCCATGCTCCCCGACGAGTCGCGGGTGTACGGCTGGCAGGGGGTTCGCCTGAGCGCCCTGCTCGCCGGCTTCGAACGCGGCGACGCCCAACGCCTGCGAGTCGAGGCACTGAACGACTATTCCGCCCTGATTCCGCTGAGCGACCTCGACGCCTTCGAGCCGATTCTCGCCTACCGCCGCGACGGCCAAGCCATCGGCATCGCCGAGCGCGGCCCGCTGTTCGTCATCTACCCGATGCTCGAACGCCCGGAGTTGCGCACTCAGGTCTACTTCAACCGCACCGTCTGGCAGGTAAGCCGCATTACCCTGGAGTGATCGCCGTGCCCTCGCAACCTCCCAGGCGGCGCTACCGCCGCCTGACCATCATCGTCCTCAGCGGCCTGATCGCGGCCCTGACCGCCGGCGCGGGCGCGGCGCTGCTGATGGTGCACCAGCATGTCCGCCAGCTGGCTCATCCCGACGCCCACAGCGAGCTGTGGCAGGCCTACCAGCTGCGCGCCGAGCTGGAGCGCTCGCTGGATACCGCAAGGCTGGTGCTGGATGACAAGAGCGACAGCGATGCGCTGGCGACGCGCATCGAGGTGCTCGCCAGCCTCCTGCCGCCACTGCGCAATACGCCGGTCTACGGCTACCTCGTCGTGCCACGGCCGGAAGTGCAGGCGACTCTGGAGCGCATCCAGCGCCTGAGCGACAGCTGGCTGGCCCGAGCGCCCTGGGGCAAGCCGCAGGAGGCGAAGCAACTGGCCGGGGAGATGCTGCGCGAACTGCCGCCCCTGCTCGATCCCATGCACCAGTTGGTGATGATCACCAACATCGCCTTGACCAACTATATGGATGCCGAGCGCCTCGACCTGCAGCGCGCCTTCAACCTCCTGGCCTGGGTGCTTTTCGGCCTGGGCCTGTGCAGCGTGCTGCTGGCGCTGCGGGTAATCGCCAATTCGCGCCGCAAGCTGCTGCTGTCCCAGCGCCTGCACGACCTTAACCAGTCCCTGGAGCAACGCGTCGAACAACGCACCCAGGAGCTCAGCGAGCGCAAGACGCTGCTGCGCTACATCCTCGACACCAGCCCCAGCGACGTGGCGCTGCTGAGCGACGAGGACTCCCGCGCCCATTACGTCAGCCCGCGCCTGCTGCAGCGCAGCGGCATCCACCCGGACGAGCCCTTCACCCTGCGCCGGCTGTTCGATGACCCCGACGAGGAAGCACGCTTCCGCCAGTCACTGGCCGAGCATGGCCAACTGGACAGCTGGGAAACCCGCCTGGCCGGCAACCCGTCCTACTGGGCGATCGTCTGGGCACGGAAAATGGAAGTGGAAGGCCGACCCGCCTCACTGGTGTGGAGCTTCGACATCAACCAGCGCAAGGCCATGGAGCAGGAGCTGCGCCTGCTGGCCACCACCGACCCGCTGACCGGCCTGCAGAACCGCCACGCCTTCGTCAAGCGCGGCGTCGCGCTGCTCAAGAGCGCGCAGCGCTATGAGCGCCAGTGCGCGGCGCTGATGCTGGACATCGACTTCTTCAAGCCGATCAACGACACCCACGGCCACGCATTCGGAGATGCCGTACTGCAGGCCGTGGCAAAGGAGCTGACCCAGGGGCTGCGCGAGGTGGACCTGCTCGGCCGCCTGGGTGGCGAGGAGTTTGCCGCGATCCTTCCGGAGACCGACCTGCAGCAGGCGCTGCAAGTCGCCGAGCGCGTTCGCAACAGCGTGCAGGCGCTGTCCTTCACCAGCGAGGATGGCAGCCGCGTGCGCCTGACGCTGAGCATCGGCGTGGCCGCAAGGCGCGACGGTGAGCTGCGCCTGGAAGACCTGCTCGCTCGTGCCGACCGGGCCCTGTACCGGGCCAAGGCTGGCGGGCGCAACCGTACGGAAATCGCGCCCGGCGTCTAGCTCAAGGATGCTCTGGTTGAACGGCTTTCAGCCGAAGATGGTCACCGTCTGCCGGCCGATGGCAAGCAACTGGCCATCGGCCGACCAGGTCTGCGCCGCGATATGGCCATAGCCATCGCGCGCATGCTCGATGGTCGCCAGGTACTGGCACCAGCCGTTGGCCGGCATCGACGGCAGCGGCTGGACGAACTCCACGGTCCAGGTCAGCGAGCTGGAGGGCGCCGGCGACTTCAGGTGTGGCAGGTTGGCTGGCGGCCAGGCGTCGATCAGCGCCAGCAGGTGGCTGATCCCCATCGGCTCGTCGCCCACGTCATCCCCGCGAAAGCGCATCCAGCCGCCCATCTCGCGCTCGCGGCTGGCCGAGAACGGCATGTGCCCGACCGCCCAGCGCATGGCGATATTCTGTGTGAAAGCTGGCATCAGCTTACGGATATAAGGCAATTCCTGGCAGTCCTCGACGGACTTGAAGGCCGGAGGCGGCAGTCCCTCGACCTGCACGCCGGATTCGCGCGCCACTCCGAAACTGCCCTGCGCCAGCAACACCACCTGGTCGTTCTGCACGGCGCGGCAGAATACCTGGCTGACCGACTTGCCCTCACGCAGGACTTCGGCCTGGAAGCTCACCGGCACCTCCACCTCGATGGGGCCGACGAACGTGATCGCCAGCGAACGCACCGGTCGCCCGGTCTCGGCCACCGCCGCCATGGCCTCATAGGCCAGCGCCGCGACCAGCCCGCCGAAGCTTGCCCGGCCCTGGGCCCAGGTGGCGGGGATGACGATGGATAGCGGTGCGGCGCGCACCACCCGGAGCATTTCGCTGAAGGACATGTCGACTTCCTGAGGCTTCTGGATAGATGGAGCTGGCTGCGATCTTAGGTGCACCGGCCGCTGCGGCAAACCATCCAAAGCCTTGTCCCCACCAGCAAATGCCCTGTCATCAATGGCCTCTATGCAGGGCCTTCTCCAGAGCCTCCAGGCTCTCGTCGGCCAGTCGCTCGGCGAGATCGTGGCGGGCGTTCCAGTGCGGCTGCAGCGGCATCAGGTCCAGCTCACGCTCGCTGCGGATCAGCCACTGTTCATAGTCGTGCCATTCGCCGAGGGCCGCTTGTGCGTCCTTCAGCGGCGCCAGCAGGCGCTGCGGCACGGCGGATTGCCTCGGGTAGGCTTCCAGCGAATAACGCACCCGCTTGATCAGCAGGCGCAGGCGGTGGCGGTCGTGGGCCGGGTCCTTCAGCGCATCGCGCAGCTTCTGCCACTCCTTTGCCAGGCGCTTCTCGACCTTGCGCTGCAGGCCCTTGAGCACACCATGGCGCTCGGAGGTGCGCCACAGTTGCGGCCAGCCATCCAGGCGCATCATCAGGCGCTCCCATTGCGGGCTGGCGAGCAGCGTGGCGTAGCCGGAAATCAGCGCCGGCCGACGCAGCGCGGCAGCACGTTCATAGCCTTCGGCCTCCAGCACCGGCAGCAACACTTCGAGGTCGCGCAACGGGCCACTGAGGCGACCCATGTCGCCCAGCACCTGCTCCAGTTCATCGATGCCCGGCATGCCGCGTACCGGGTGCAACAGGCTGCGCAGACGGCGCACGGCGATACGCAGGTCGTGCAACGCTTCAGGGTCGGACCCGGCCTTCAGGCGGGAGGATGCGGAAAACAGCGCGACCTCCTGCTCGATCAGATGGCTTACCAGGTAATCGCAGAAGGAAGTCACGGCAGGCTCCATCCAGTAAGTGAAATATCAGGTTAGCCCCGGCCAGCGCAGCGGCAAGGATCGCGATGTCACGTCCCGTTTCCGCGCGCGCCTCGCAGGCGCCAGGGCAGCTCGCGGCGCAGCCGAACCAGGTGCGCACGCAATTGCGCAGGCGCTGCGGCTGCCCCGCCGTAGCGCTGCTGTTCGAAGGCATCCACATAGCGGCGGATCGCCTCGGCATGGGCCGGTAGCAGCTTGATCGCCCGCCGGCAGAAATCCCGCGCGCCCTCGCCCGGCTCGCGGCGCACGCCCAGGGGCGCCAGCATCCGCTCGAAACGCTGGAAGCTGCGCAGCTGCGGGTCGCTGGCACGCCGCCAGGGCTTGAACAGCACCAGCGTCAGCAGGCCGAGCAATACCGCCCCGCCGCCCACCAGCAAGGCGCCGAGCCATTGCCGGTCGAGATCGCCGAACCAGCGCCGCAGCAGGTCGCCCTGCTGCTCGCCCTGGTAACCGAGCACCGAGGCCTGCCAGCGATAATTGAGGTCGTCCCACGCGGCGCGCAGGCCGTTGATCAGGGCGAAATTGCGATAGCGCAGTGGCGAGAACGGGTCCTGCTCCAGAAAGCTGCCCTCGCTGCTCATGGCCGCTTCCAGTCCCTGTTCGATGCGTTCGGGCGAGACCGCGCCAGTAGGGTCGACCCGCGTCCAGCCGCTACCGTCCTGCCAGTACTCTACCCAGGCGTGGGCGTCGAACTGACGGATGCTCAGGTAATTCCCCGCCGAGCTGGTCTCACCGCCCTGATAGCCGGTGACGATCCGCGCCGGGATGCCCGCCGCGCGCAATACGAAGGCCATGGCGCCGGCGTAGTGCTCGCAGAAGCCAGCGCGCGTGTCGAAGAGGAAACCGTCGATGCGTTCGGGCCCCGTTTCCGGCGGCCTGAGGGTGTAGCTGAACGGCTGCTCGCGGAAATGCCGCAACATCGCCTGCACCAGTTCGCCCGGTTGCGGATGACGCTCGCGCAATTGCTGCGCCCAGGCGCGCGCCCGGGGGTTGCCCGACGATGGCAGCGTCAGGTTCAGCCGCCGCGCACGGGCGCCATCGGTGGGTTCGAGCAGGGCCTGTGGCCAGGACGTGGCGCGGTACATCAATGCCTGGCGCACCGGTGTACGACGCTCCAGGTGGAAGTCGCTCATCAGCCGCACATCGCCCAGCGGCGTCTGCGCGACATCGAGGGCGAACAACCAGGGCCGCCCGTTGGGCTCCATGATCACCCGGTAGTTCAGTGCCTCGCCCTGCCCTCGCCATTGCGGCGGAGCATCGCCGCGCTGGAAAGCGGTGGTCCAGCGCACGCCATCGAATCGCTCCAGCGTCAGCGCCCGCCAGTAGAGTTGGGAACGCGCCGGCGGCGGGCCGTCGAAGCTCACGCGAAACGCCAATGCCGGCGACTGGCTGAGCGAGACCATATCCCCCGGCGCCATCGAGTCGCTCAGCCCGGTGAGCGCCTGCTCGCCAGGCATCGGCAGCGACCACAACGGCCCCATGCGCGGGAACAGCAGGAACATCAGCAACATCAGCGGCAAGGCTTGCAGCAGCAGGCCGCCGGCCAGGCGCAGGGTCGGCATCGGGCGCGCAGCGAAGCTGCTCTGCTGCAGGCCGATGGCCGCCGCCAGCAGGGCCAGCACCGGCAGCAGGCTGAATACCGCGGCGATGATGTCGTCCTGGAACAGGTAGCTGGTGGTCACCGCGAAGAAACCCAGCAGGATCAGCACCCAGGCGTCGCGGCGGGTCCTGAGTTCCACCAGCTTCACCACGAAGGCCGCTATCAGCAGCACCACGCCGGCGTCCAGGCCGATCAGCGAGCCGCGCGAGAACCACACCCCCAGCCCTGCCGCCGCCACCAGCGCCAGCTTGGCGACGCCGCTGGGATAGCTGGCGCGCATGCGGAACACCTGGATACGCCAGGTCGCACAGCCCAGCCAGAGGGCGACGATCCAGATCGGCAAGTGTTCCAGATGCGGGATGATCACCACCGCCTGGGCCACCAGCAGCCAGGTCAGCGCCACGCGAGGGATCGGCTGCGCGGCAGTCGCCGCCGCGTTGCTCATCGCGTCACCCCGTGCAACGCGAGGGCGCGCAGGCAGGCATCGCGATGACCATCGTCCAGGCCGACCGGCAACTGCGCGCCGGGCAGGCGCAGGCCGAAGGGTTGCTGGCGCAGCGAGAGCTGCAGGACCCAGTAGCACAGGCGCGACAAGCGCCCCTCGGTGTCGCCGCCGAGGCTGTCGAACTCCAGCCAGACGTTGCGCCCGGCCAGCGCGGAGAAGTCCTTCACCAGCAAGCCCTGGCCGCGTGAATAGGCCTTCCAGTGCAGGCGCCGGCGCGAGTCGCCCGGCTGGTAGGGCCGCAGTCCCTGGTAGTCGTCGACGCCACGCCCATTGGGGCGCACGCCCTCTTCCTCATTCTCCGCCGGCCCGCCTTCGAGCGGCAGGTCGCCGGGCTGCGGATGCGGGTAGACCAGCACCGCCTGGTCCAGGTCCACCCAGCTCCAGGCCACCAGCAGCCCCAGGGGGAAACGGCTTTCAACGCGCAGGCGACCGGGACGCAGCCAGCCGCGCCGCTGGGCCGTCACGCTGAGCAGCAGTTCTTCTGCCTGGTCTGCCGCGACGTCGGCGAACTGCATGCGCTCGGCATCCCAGCCCAGGCCGATGGCCTGGCGCTCGCGCCCTTCGCCCTCCAGCCGCACGCGGAACGCCGCCTGTTCGCCGACGAATACCGGGTGCGCGCCGAGGGCGGTGAGGCGCAGGCCACCCAGGTTGCGGTAGGTGTGCAGGATGGCGACGATGAACAGCGACAGCAGCAGGAAGGTCAGCCCATAGGCCAGGCTGTTCTGGTAGTTGATCGCGGTGAGCAGCATCAGCAACAGGGCGACGCCGAACGCCATTCCCTGCCGCGTGGGAATGATGAAGATGCGCCGCTGGTTGAGCTGCAGCGAGGGCGCGGGAGGTATGCGCCGGGCTATCCAGCTCTGCCACAGCGGCCTGACCCTGACCAGCATCTCAGAGCGCCGGCACTTCGCGGAGCAACCACTGCACCAGAGCGCCGCCGCCGTGCCCGGCGGGGTCGGCCTGATCGCGCAGGCGGTGGCCGGCCATTTACTCCAGTCGGCGGGTCTTATGGCTGACGGGGGGCTGGGTGGAATG